>JBAXXF010000073.1:0-6633 GCA_037128035.1 bacterium
TTAATAGACTGTTCAGTTTCTGGGAAGCAAGAGTTTTACCAAACAATGGAGCTGAAATAATACTAAAAAGGAATACGATAAACGCTGTTTTCTTCACGGATACCCTCCTAAACCTACTGATATTAAAAGCTGTACCATTTATACCACATTTGGGGCCAGAAATTAAGCAAACGCCTTCCTTCCAAAGGCAGAAAGTGCTATACTGCCAATCTGCAATAGGAGGGCTAGCCATGGCTTTATTACCTGTTCTTATCTGCTTAATAAGCAACCTGACCTTTGGTCAAACGAGCAATGACATCCAACACCTCATAATTTATACAAAAGATTATAAAACCGAGGCGGAGACCCTGCAAAAGTATAGGACCGCTAACGGCATTCCATCTATGGCCAAGTGTGCTGAGGATATCTTTTCTGAGGCCAGTGCTGACCCTACATATTGTAGCGGTTATGAATCAGAGTGCTATCTGAAGACAACAGACACTATAGATGGTGTTAACAGTGGAGCATATGAGGGTCTTTTTGGACTAGGCACAAAAACCGACGATAAAATACAGGATTATGCCGGACTCATAAGGGCATACATCCGCAAGATCAAAGCGACCAACCCATTAAAATATGTAGTGCTTATGGGGGACCCTAATAAGATACCTCCTCGTTTTACACAACAAAAAAAATCAGCCCCTATGTACAAATACATCGGTACAAGGGACATAACTATACCGACCGACTTTTACTATTCAGAGGTTTTCCTGAAATGGAAACCAAACGACAGATCTAACTACATGCATCTCTACAAACCAAAAGGGGATGAAGAGTTCGTTAAATATCCATTCGCCAGGGTCTTTAATACGCCTCCTGGGAATCAAGCACCAAATTGTGTAAATTCTATGAGCGACCTTCCAAGCATACCTCCTGGAGACAACACAATAGCTAGCTACATAACTATCCCAGAAAGTTCCTTCCCACAATTAATGGCCGTTGGTCGTATTACAGCAAAGCCTGCGCACGGGGATATGAGCATAGGCGCGTACATAACTAGGCTAAAAAAATGGGAGAAGAATACCATATCAACTCCTATCGTTGTCGTTACATCCAATGATGCAAGTGAGGATGGTCGTCTAAAAGAAGACGCAATAGCTCTTCTAAAAGCAAGTGATTATGCGAAGGACATTAGATTCATTTATCCAGAAAAAGAAGACATGAGCTCTAATGTAAAGACGATAAATGAAACAGGGTTCAGTGTAATGTGGCCCGAGGGACATGGTTGTCCAGAGAGTATCTGCGTGAAATATTGTTCAAAATCACCATCAGTAGCACAGTTCGTATATCCTACATCTTTTGTGAACACTTCAGGCAAGGCTAATGGTTTCGTTATCAGTACAGCTTGTGAAATAATCGGTTACGTTGGTACCAATCACGATGCATATAACGATTATAAAGACAAAAAGACGTTAGGGGAGAAGGTCCTTTCGACCAGTACAGTTGGCGTCTATGGTAATTATCTAGCAGGGACCAAAGGTGATGATTTCACCAATATTGCATTGCTCAATTCGATCTATAAGTTAAGTAAAAATAACAAAAAAGCGACCATCGGCGATGCATTGCTTGAAGTCTATAAAGGCATTTTGACACAAACACCGCTTCCTGGCACAAAAAATTACCCTACCGAATATCAGCTACTCAACAGGGTCTATTTAGGCGACCCTGCAGCTAAGATCCAGGAGGGTAAATAATATGATATATAAAACAATATTACTCTTATCTTTTTTGACTTTCAATTTATCGGCGGCAGAAAAGTGTTACGTGAAGTTGACCTGTAAGGCAAATTTAAACCAGGTATGTGACTCTCAAAGTAATGATGTAAAGACAGCCTGCTCTAAATGCCCAAATCCAGAGTCTACAAAGGATAATTCTATCTACACTACCCTTTGCGAAACATATATCCCATACACGACAACAAGCTTTCCTAAGATCTCTTCTTTATATACAACATCTAAAGAAGTTATCGCCAAATTTAATAGTGACTGTGCGGCTGTAGAAAAGGCAAAGATGGGTGGAACAGAAACAGATCCAAAAGATATTTATATGGAAGTATATAAGTACTGTAGCGATAAAGAGCCAGTCTATGCGGTCTGTACAACTAAGACACCAACAGAGATCAGTCCAGTTCCATCAACCCCAAAAGAAATTAGTCCTTCTACTAAGTCAACTTCAACTCTGACACCAACAGTAAATACCTTTACCAATAAAAATATCATGCCGGGAAGCTACCCACAGATAGACAACAATAACCCCGTGATACAAAATGGTGGTCAGTTCGTAACACAAATAGCGAACTGTAGGGACTTTGTCATATCTAAGAGCGGCGGCACTTACTCTATTGATTCCTACAACTACGGTAATGCGAAACAAAATGGCAAGTTCATAGACAACAAGATGTTTACCACTACCGACGAAGTGAATAACTACTTAAAGAACATTTGTAATAAATAGATAAACTGTAGTCAGGAGGAAAAAAGGTGTTTCGCTTTAATTTAAATTTTCTTTTCAAAAAAAGCACTTTAACCTGCGTTGCCCTATTATCTTTATTGTACTCCGCATGCGGTAGCAACAATATCAACGTAGCAGGTACAAACCTTTTTACCGATCCTGCGACTAAAATATCTGAAACATCCAGCAATGCCTTTACTCAGCAACTTTATTCCGAGGCATTGGCATATGAACCTTTACTGGGAAAAGTGGGGACACGGGTACACATGGGATACTGGTCCGGAAAAGGTAATCACGGCGATCTCGTCAGGGTACTTGATGCTATTAATGGTTCTACAGCGACAGCAGGCCAGGCCGCTAATAAAGCGATCTGGGATGAAGGAGCTCAGACCTCTCTGCAGTATCCATCCTATATAATCATGACTGAAGAGCACTGGTATGAACGCGGAAATGCCGTTAGTGGAAAAGTAACTATCTTTGGCGTTGAATATACAGATCCTTTCCCTACAACTTTTGCACAGGCAGACCAGATATGGGGACAATACTCTCAGCGCTATGCCGACCTTGCCAGAACCTTTTACACAGCTACGGGGAACGTGGTGCAAGTATGGTGCTTTGTTAATGGTGCAAAGGCCAATCGAATTTTCTATACGTATGAATTACCCGAGTTGATCAAGCTAGAAACAGAGGGAGTCGTTAGCGTCCATTTTGCCAAGACAGATCTTTCTGATTGGACAGTTCCTGGCGACTGGACAGACGGAACGGCTAATGCGCCGACACCCGCACAATAGTTGAGACTAGAAGATGGACGTAAAGCATATTGCTTTCAATATAGCCTTTAAGGATAAAAGATCTCCTCTTACCTATGAGCAACTGAACAACGAGCAACTAATATTAAAAATAAAAGAATTATCACCCAATGCGTCTACACAAGAATGCCTTGATGCCATTACCAAGGTCAGAAAGCTCTGCGATGATGTGTATGAAGTCTGTGACTCTTACAGGGATGGAAAATTCGGAACTGACCCTTTAGGGGTAAAGACAGCTATCATCGAACTTTCAAAAAGGGACCCTGGTTTTTCCGCAACTGAATACGATACAGCATTCAGTGTCGGACTTCTTTGGACTGCATTTTAATATCACTACTAAATTAGTCTATCTACCGTGAATTATAGCGCCGTTAGGATATTTTGGTGCGTACTTAATGATAAAATCCATTACATCTGCCCAGAACCCATCCCAAGAGCTATGTTCTGTTTCTTTTTTAGCACAAACACCTTCTATGTATGGAGCCAAGTCTCCCGTCACAACGCCAGTGTCTAGATCTATATATTTACAATAAAAATACTGTCCACTATTTGCGCTAGTACAATTGTCCTTTACCTGGGGCATTAATCGTTCACTAATTACGACTGTCTTATCGCTATTAACGACTATCTGGTCACATAGGCTTTGAGCAAAAAGGTTCCCTGCCAGCATTAGTCCGATCACCAAAATAATTTTCTTCATTTCTTTCTTCTCCTTTATTTTCTACTATCTTAAGTGTCCACGTGGTGCATAAACATCAGTACCGTTCCATGTCCCTATCTTTACAAAGTAATTGTAACCAGAAAGTGCATCGTACCAGTGCCCATTGCTAGGGCTACTTGTTGAAGTCTCGCTGGTTTTTGCCATGTTTTGGCAAAGGTCTGTTAATATTTTCTGGTATTCTTTTTTAACAGTTATTGAACCATCGGTTTCTACTTTTATTCCGCCATCTTTATCCGTTACCAATGTAGTACAAAGAACCTTAGTGAATTGGTCTAGGTTCGATTCTGGGCATATACTGATTACCTGTTTAACTATCTCGGTGTCCGCTATCTTGCCATTTTTAAGTTCACAACAGAACTTACCTGCTGTGCATGTCTCGGCAAACAACCCAGCTGACGCTGTTATCAACATAATAAGAATAACTTTTTTCATTTCACTTTTCTCCTCTGGGCCAAGAATCGCTAAAAAACTACCTATTGTATAATTCATTATTATGATGTATAAATGAATATAAATGAGTTTACTTTTACCAGAGTTAGAAGCTTTCATCGCTGTAGTGAACAATTCGACAGTTCACGGAGCGGCAAAAGAGATCGGTTTGACACAGACAGGTGTGACGCAGCGCATCCGTGCCCTAGAGAAGAAAGTCGGGGTAACCCTTTTCACAAGGTCGAGAAAAGGGATGATCTTGACCTCGGAGGGCAAGAGCCTATTACGATACTGTCAAAGGGTTCAGGACATAGAAGGAGAGACGTTATCTTCTATACATGGCATGGGGAAAAGACAGACGGTCCAAGTAAATATAGCTGGATCTTCAAGCATTATGCGTTCAAGGGTCATACCTAGCACACTTAAGACCCTTTCAAAATTTGAGGATGTCACATACAACTATTATATCACCGACATCGAATCACCTCTCAAGAACCTTAAATCAGGCGATGTGGATTTTGCAGTAATGCCAATGTACGAAGTAGTTAACGAGCTGGATTCAAAGGTCCTTGAGCCAGAGATATATCTAATGGTAGCTCCCTATTCCTGGAGGAACAGAGAACTTAAGGACATAATACAGAACGAAAGGTTCGTCGATTTCCATATGAATGACATGTTCACTCTAGAGTACTTAAAAAAATACCATTTAGACAACCTCGCAAAAAAAGACGGTCACTATGTGAACAATACTGATGCATTGGTCTCTATTATAATAAACGAACGAGGATACTCTGTTCTTTCTAAAAAATTCGTAGAACCATATATCAAAAGAAAAGAACTCGCGGACGTAAATGACGGTAAGATCATAAAAATAGGTTTTGCACTGGCTTGGTATCCAAGACAGGAAATGCCAAAATATTTTAAAGAGATAATTAACATAATAAACTAACGTTTTTCTTCTTTCACAAGTACAGCGATCATAAAAACGGCTATCACCGCCATTATTCCACCAAATATGAATGGGAAGCTATGATTAACAGCGAATAAAAATCCAGCGATAATACTTGCAGGAAGAAGTCCTATGCCTACTATAGTATTATAAAAACCTAGTGCTGTAGCTCTTGAATTTACCGGTGCAACCTCAGAAACAAATGCCCTCTCCACTCCGTCCGTCATTGCATAGTACAGACCGTACATCGGCCAGAAGATCCAAAGAAGGAATGAACTGTTAGGCGATATAAAACCAAAGGCTACATAGACTATAGCGTATAGAGAGTATCCCATTATTAGGAATTTTTTCCTCCCATATTTATCTGACAGGCCGCCAAAGAGCATAGAGAAGCAAAAAGTCGTGAAGTTGAAAAGGATATACATAAGTAGCACTGTAGAAAGAAGACCTGAAATATTGGTACTCTGTAAGAGAAGGAACTGGTTTGAAGAGTTACCTAGTGTAAAAATTAATTGAGCCAAAAAGAATATCTGTAGGTTCTTGTCGTATTTCCTAAAATCAAGATTTGGTTTCGCAAGAGGCTTAGCAGCGGCCATAGGATCTTTCTTCTTCTCATCCTTTGTGAAGAAAAGGAATATCACACCTATGAACGCAAAAAATACTACGATCCCGAATATGGGATAAAAATCCTTTGGTGAAACTGCGCCCTTACCTTTTACGATATTATCAAGACCTGGGACGAACTTTGCTACGATATAGTAGATCAGTATAGTTCCAAGGAAAGCACCAGCAAAGTCCCAGCCTCTCTGAAAGCCAAAAGCCTTACCCAACAACTCTCGCGGTACAGATTCTGCTATAAGTGCATCTCTGGGCGCTGTTCTTATTCCTTTACCCATTTTATCAAAAAATCTAACTAGGAAGAGAGCGAAGATGTTGGGTATAAAGAAAAGTACTTTAGAGCAAGAGGAAAGGGAGTAGCCAAAGATAGTGATCAGCTTTCTCTTTTCCAATTTATCTGAGTAGTAGCCTGCAAAGACCTTTAGGATACTGGCAAGGGATTCAGCCACTCCTTCCATCACACCAAGAACAGGTCCCACAGAGACGGTCATTGACCTAACGAACGCCTGTATTATAGGGTAGATCATTTCTGATGATATATCTGTGAAAAAAGACGTCAAACTGGCCATGAGAACGTTTCTGCTAAGATATGTCTTCTTATTATCCATGTTTAGCAC
>JBAXXF010000074.1:0-6625 GCA_037128035.1 bacterium
ATGTAGTTCTTAAGTGTTGCAGAGAACTCTCTCATGGTGGGTGTGGAGCCTTCTGATCTCAATACATCCAGCGACTGGGTTATTGTAAGACCAGCCTTGAACATTACCAATAGTTCTTTTACAAAGAACAACCTTTCCTCATCAGAGAAGATGTTGCTCATAGAGGTAGTTATTGGCACTACTTTCTTGTTAACATAGACCTGCTCCTTTATCCTGACTGGGCGTATCTTTTGAGACCTGAGCTTGATCCTAAGATCAACTTCATCATCAGCAAAGATCTCACCTTTTATCTTTTCCCCTTCTCTGGAAATACCCTCATAGTAAAAATCAGGCATGTCTGTAACCCCTTAAGTTTTTAATGATAACGTCACTGTTTATTTTAAGTTCAGGATCCATCTTTTTTGATACTCGGCCTTCTTTGCTGATATTCATAGTGTGAATAACGTTTGAACGGTCCAAGCCCTTTGCAAGTTCTGGGCTTGTGCCTAATATAATGAGTGCGTCGTGACTTAGGTTAGCTGCTGCCTGTAAGGCCTGGTCTGTATTACAGTCAGGGATCATTAGGCACTCATAGCTGATCTGATCAGTTATCCTTATAAGGACATCAAGCTCCATGTCCGGTTTGTATATGTTTATTATTTTTGAGTTCATATCTTTAAGGCTGAACAACTTGTTCCTTTCTATCACTGCCATTGTTATGTTCCTGTTAGAAGTTACACAGGCACCTATGGCGTATGAATGGAAAGTCCTAAGTTCCTGTGAATCCGATGTTACAAGGATAAGGCCATTATCGCTGTAACAAACTGAAGAAAGTCCTCTGCTTATGTCTTCATCAGGACTTACTAACGGTAGATACCTAAAGACTAGGCTAGTGCCCATTTTTGCGAGCAGGAAATCCAGGTTACCCATCGTTACCAGGGCGTTATCATCCCCACTCATGTATCTTTTGCATATGTCATCTAATAGGGCCTCATCGGCCGGTAGGATGCCATTTAAATGTTTAACGTCGCCGTTGTTGCTGAGTAAAAGGGGTAGATTTCCCACAGACAAATGCATCTCTTTGCAGCCGTTCTTGACCGCAAATAAAAGCATGTTCTTAATTGTGTTGATATCCCCCATAAACTCTCGCTATTCTAGCACCGGTGACATTTTTTGTCAAAGAAGCTAAAGGCGGTTGACCCGACAGCAGGCCTTATATATAAGGGCTTAGAGCTACCAATGAAAGAAGATCTACTGTTACATTGCTGTTGTGCTCCATGTGCCACCCATCCGCTAGAGGTGCTTGAGGACTATAATGTCCTCCCTTTCTTTTCTAATTCCAACGTTGAACCAGAGGACGAATACCAAAAGAGGCTAATAGCCTTTAGGGAGCTATGTTCTATAAAGGACAAAGAGGCAATAATTGATGTCTACGAGCCTGAAAAATGGCTTGAGCACATCAAGGGTATGGAAGATGAGCCGGAGCGCGGAAAGCGCTGTAGGGCTTGCTTTGAGTTTAGGCTCAGAAGGGCCTTTGAGTTTGCCAAAAAGAAAAACATCAAATATATTACAACAACTCTGACAACAACAACCTATAAGGATACTGATATGGTCTTTGAGGTGGGAAAGGCACTTTCCCGGGAATATGGGCTTGAATTTAAGGAAATAAGCTTCAAAAAGGACAATGGGCACAGAAAAAGTGTTGAACTATCCAAAAAATACGGATTATATATCCAAAACTATTGCGGATGCGTTTTTAGCCTCCAGGATAGACGGAGAAAAGTAAAATGATGTTCTTGATCTCTTTTTTGATCTTTTTCGGAGCCTTCGCACAGACTAACGATGCTGTTCCAACTGCTGAACAGATGGACCAGGTCGTAAATGATTCTATGGTAGAGCAGCAGCCTCAAACAAAGGTAGAGAAAAAAACCAAGGGCATGAAGGGTGCAAAAGTTAAAAAAGCTCCAAAGGTCAAAAAGGCCATGAAGGCCAAAAAGCCAGGTACTAAGAAAGCAAAGATGAAAAAAATGAAAAGTAAAAAAATTAATGGGGGAGAGGTAAATGAGTAAGCCGAGGAGTCTTGTAACAGATAAGGATTTTACAAAGCAAGAGATCTTGACCATTTTTGACAGAGCGAAGAAAGTTAAAGATGAGGTTAAAAGCGGTAAGTTCGTTCCGTATTTGGCAGGGAAGACATTGGGGATGATCTTTGAAAAATCATCTACAAGGACCAGGGTTTCCTTTGAAGTCGGTATGTACCAGCTTGGTGGTTCCGGCCTTTTCCTTTCATCAAAGGATATTCAGCTTGGACGTGGAGAAAATATAGAGGACACTGCTAGGGTCCTTTCAAGATATTTGGACATAATAATGGCCAGGACATTTGAACATTCAAAAGTAGAGGACCTTGCAAAGCACGGAAGTATCCCTGTAATAAATGGACTTACAGATCTTCTTCACCCTTGTCAGGCTCTAACAGATTATTATACTGCATATGAAAAAGGTAAAAAACTTGAAGGTCTGAACTTTGTATATCTAGGAGATGGTAACAACATGGCTCACTCGCTGATGTTGACAGGTGCCATCCTTGGCTCCAATGTTATAATATGTTCTCCAAAGAATATGGCTCCTGATGCAAATGTCGTTAAGGACGCAAAAGCCCTTGCAGCAAAATCAGGTGGCAGTGTTAACATAGTAGAAGATCCAACTGAAGCTTGCAAAGACGCTGATGTTATCTATACTGACGTTTGGGCATCCATGGGCCAGGAAGCAGATTTTCACGCTAAGGAAAAAGTACTAAGGTCCTATCAAGTTAATAAAAACCTTTTCTCTTTGGCAAAGAAGGATGCTTTCTTTATGCATTGCCTTCCTGCGCACAGAGGTGAAGAAGTTACAGCTGAGGTAATAGACGGACCGAACTCCGTTATATTTGATGAAGCTGAGAATAGACTACATGTTCAGAAATCGATCATATTGTTCCTGATGGGTAAGTGAGTAAATGAGCACAGCATTTCACCCCCTAGTAGAACGCATCGCCGGTAGTGTAAAGATACCTTCCGGAAAAGTAGATTCGGTACTTAACCTTTCATCTCAGGGTGGAACTGTTGCGTTTATAGCAAGATATAGAAAAGAGCAGACTGGCGGACTTGATGAAGTTGCCATAAGGGATATCCTCCACGAGAGGGACAGGATACTAGAGATCCTGGACAGACAGCAAACAATAGTAAAAGCGATAGAAGAGCAAAAGAAACTAACACCTGAACTGAAGGCAAGGATATTCGCTACATTCGATAAGACGATGCTTGAGGATATCTATGCACCATACAAGAAAAGGAAAAAGACCAAGGCCGACATAGCTAGAGAACTGGGTATTGAGCCTCTGGCCGATTCAATCTTGAACCAGAGAATAGAAGAGGGTGATTATCTAAGGTTCGCTAGAAGTCACTTGGACCCTCTGAAGAACCTTATAGATCCAGCTGTCGTTGTAGAACATGCAGTTAACATAGTAACGGAAGTCATAGCACACGACGTTGATCTTAAGAAAAAATTAAGAGAGTTCACCTTTGAGAACGGCTTTATCTTCTCTAAGAAAGCTCCAAGGTTCAAGGAAGAGAATTCAAAGTTCGATACATATTTTGACTACAAGGAAAAGGTAAAGAACCTTATAAATCCTAAAAGCTCACACCGTGTGCTTGCTATACAGCGAGGATTTAACGAAAAGACATTGAGCATAGGTGTAGAGATACAAGCACAACCATGTATAGACCTGATAAGCCAGGCGTATGTGAAAAACCCAAAGTGTATTTTTTATCCACTCTTGGTTAAAGCTATAGAAACGGCGTACAAGGAATACTTAAGTTCTTCTATAGAACTTGATATTTTCAATGAACTAAAGAATTTTGCAGATGAAGCAGCAATAAATGTCTTCTCAAAGAACGTGAAGGACCTCTTACTTCAGCCTCCTCTTGGGGAAAAGACCATACTTGGTATGGATCCTGGTTTTAGAACAGGTTGCAAACTTTCTGTAACAGGAAAGGGCGGAGAGCTTCTTGACCATGTCACCATATACCCTGTTGAGCCTCACAACAAAGTTGAGGAGTCAGAAAAGATAATGCTGGACCTTTGCACTAAGTACAACGTAGAGGCAATAGCGATAGGTAATGGTACAGCCTCTAGAGAAACAGAGAAATTCGCTTTCGATTTTCTCAACAAAAATTCATTAAGCGAAAAGATAATATGTGTTGTCGTTAATGAGGCAGGGGCTTCTGTCTACAGTGCATCTGATGTTGCAAGAGAAGAGCTCCCAACACTTGATATAACTTACAGGGGTGCTGTCAGCATAGCAAGAAGGCTTCAGGACCCACTTGCAGAACTTGTAAAGATAGATCCTAAATCCATAGGTGTTGGTCAATACCAACATGATGTTGATCAAAAGCAGTTGAAAGAAAGTCTAGAAGCTGTGGTAGAAGATTGCGTTAACTACGTTGGTGTTGATCTTAACACTGCAAGTCCGCACCTTTTGGCTTACGTTTCGGGCATAGGAAAGACGATATCCAAAGCGACAGTTGAGTACAGGAATTCAAATGGGCTTTTCAAGAGCAGAAGTGAAATACTTGCTGTTCCAAAGCTTGGAGAAAAGGTATTTGAACAAGCGGCTGGTTTCTTGAAAATAAGGAATGGAGCGAACCCACTTGATAATACAAGGGTGCATCCAGAAAAATATAAACTTATAGAGGACATCTGCGCAAAGGCAGGCGTTACGGTCTCTGACATACTTGGAAAGAAAGAAGAGATCATAAAACTCTTTAGCAGTGAAGAGGTAGTAAAAGAAGTTGGAGAGTACACAGTAAAGGACGTTATAGAAGAGCTTCAAAAACCTGGAAGGGACCCTAGAACAAGCTTTAAAAAAATAGAGTTCCACGAGGGGCTTAAATCAATAGGTGATCTCAAGACAGGTATGATCGTCAACGGTGTTGTGACCAATATAACTAACTTTGGTGCATTCGTTAACATCGGTGTCCATGATGACGGCTTGGTCCATATATCAGAACTTACAGACCATGGTTTCGTGAATGATCCAAGACAGGTTTTATCACTTGGCGATGAAGTGAAAGTAAAGATAATCGGTCTTGATGTAGAGAAAAAACAAATATCACTTTCTATCAAACAAGCTAAAGTTCAGGAAAAGAAGCCTGAACAGCGTCCTTATAGACCAAGAGAAGATAGAAGACCTCAGCAGAGGGATAGCAGGCCACAACAAAGGGACGGCAGACCACAGCAACGGGATAATAGAAGACCCGAGCCTCCAAGAAGAGAACCAAGACCTGTAAAAGTGGACCCAAATTCTCCTTTTGCAGTACTTGCACAAATAAGGGATAAGGTAACAAAAAGGTAGAAACAGTGTGTAGCATAGATACTGCTGTCTAGCTTCTTTACATATAAAGCCATATGGGTATTTGCTAAAAAGCTAATAATATCAACACAGTTGTGGGTTGGAAGGCTTTTTGCATAATATTGTGTGGCTTTTAAGCAAGGCACGGCATTTTGTGTGCCTAAATAATAGTAAGGAGTTCTTATATAATGAAATTTTTAATCATGTTCTTGATCAGTATTGGTTTGCCTTTGAGCTGTTTTGCTCAACCGGTAACCCCACCCACGGTGGTAAATTCAGCATCTACAAGTACAGTAGATCCTGATGCAGATGCAAAAAATGCTCCGTGGATAATACAACAACTGAGAACTAAGATCGCAAGTAGTACTGCCTTCAGCAATAAAGACGTAACACTGCTACTTGGAGATGGACCATCATCTGAATCTGCGCTGAAAGATGTGCTCATCCCTCATATTAAGGAGGTTAGTTCAGCGAGCCTAAAAGAAGAATACATAAGATTGTTAAGTAGCGTATTTGCAGAGTTAGAAACATACCTTCTTAGCCATTCTTTGATCGTTGAATCTGAAGATTCGTACCTGATGTCCAGTTATGAAAACGCAGAAACAGCGTTTCTTACAGTTTTAAATACTAGACCAGAACAAATTACATATTATCCGGATGGGAAGACAATAGAGATCAAGAGTGAGACCTCAAAGGTTAACGAGATCGTCTATAGAACTGTATCAGAATATTATGAAGATGGAACAAATCAAAGGATAGCGCATTACAAGAACGGGAAACTTGATGGTGAGTTCATAGAATATTATGACAATGGTAATATGTCGAAAAAAGAAGATTACAAAGACGGTGTATTAGGTGGAGCTACGGATAAGTATGGCAAGAGCCAGTTCTACAATAAAAAGGGTGATCTAATATACTCCACTACATTTTTTGGTGGCAAAAAAATAGAATCCTTTTACTTTCTTGCTGATGGAAAATGGAAATCTCATACCATATACAAGGATGGAGAACCGTCCCTAAAAGATACATATGAATATGATGTAGACGGGAATGTGACATCTCATACTAGATTTGATGCAAGCCAGGCTTCTTTTACCACAGATGATGGTAAGGGAAATGTGACGAAAGTAATATACGTTCCCATTACCTGGACTGATCTAAAGGTAGCTCAGACGCTTGATAAATATAGAGAGGCCGGCGGTGTTATCAAACAGACAGACCTGAAGGAACTTTTGAATCAAGGGTTCATATATGAAC
>JBAXXF010000075.1:0-6599 GCA_037128035.1 bacterium
CCCTTTAATACACCAGCACGAGTCTCTTCTATTTTTCCTTTTGCCTTCGCTATACCCCAGTCTATTACCTTAACTTCACCTTCAAAGGAGACCATTATGTTCTGTGGGCTCATATCCCTGTGAATAATGTTAAGCGGTTCATTTGTAACTGAATCGTGTTTGGTATGTGCGTAGTGGAGTCCTTTACAGATCTCGCTCATTATGTAGCAAGCTGAATCTACAGGGAATGCAACATGGTCCTCTTTACATTTCTGAAGTATCTGCCTTAGGTTCCTGCCCTCTACGAACTCCATCTCGTGATAGTATTTGTTATCTATTACACCAAAGTTTGTGATCCTGACGATATTACTATGTGTCATTGTAGAGGCTATTCTTGCCTCATCTATGAACATTGAATTGAATTCAGGGTTTTGTGTATAGGACGGAAGGATGCACTTTATAGCGACGACCCTTTCAAAGCCTTCTACACCGATGGTCTTTGCACGCCATATCTCGGCCATGCCGCCTACGGCGATCTTGTCGACTAAATAGTAATCTCCAAATCTCTCCGGTCCATCCTGATTATTCATCATATTTATAAATTACGCCCCAAATGGATTGTAGGATTCTATGCCTTCTCCTCTTTGAGCACCAAGCGACATCATCGCCATAGGGATACCTACCTGTTTCTGCACCCAATTGACGAAGTTCTTCGCGTTCTGAGGAAGTTTATCCGTGTCGCTTATGCAACGAAGGTCTTCTGTCCAGCCTGGGAATGTTTCATATATAGGCTTGATACCTGTAAGGTTACAGATGTCATAAGGCACATCTTCATAACGCTTGCCATCTATTTCATATGCTACAGCGACTTTTATTTCTGGGAAGCCTGTAAGAACGTCCAACTTGGTAAGAATGAATGAGGTCAGTCCGGCATATCTTACGACATACTTTAAGCAGACCATATCCATCCATCCGCAACGACGAGGTCTTCCTGTTGTTGCGCCATATTCTCCACCCTGGAACCTAAGAAGATCGCCTATCTCATCCTTAAGCTCTGTAGGTAGTGGACCTTCACCAACACGGGTGCTGTACGCTTTTACTATTCCTACGATGTTCTTAAAGAACAACGGAGAAACACCAGCGCTCATTGCGGCTGCGCCCGGTGTCGTATTGGAAGAGGTGACATAAGGATAGGTCCCGCCGTCAACGTCCAACATAACGCCCTGTGCGCCTTCGAACAATACGTTCTTTCCTGCAATGCTAGCATCATATACAAGTCTAGATGTGTCAGTTATGAAAGGAGTTAGTGATTCACCGACTCTGAGTGCACCCTCAAAAACTTCATTAAAGCTAAAAGGTTTTTCCTCAAGGTAGTTCTTTATATAATAGTTCCTGTCCTCTAGTATCAGTTCTAGTCTTTCTTTTAATATCTTTGGTCTTATAAGATCGCCCATCCTTATTCCGCGTCTTGCAACCTTATCTTCATAGGTAGGCCCTATCCCTCTGCCTGTTGTACCTATTTTAGCTCTTGCGTGCTTTAACTCTCTTAGTTGATCTACCATCGTGTGATACGGCATTGTTACGTGAGCACGCTCGCTGATCCTGAACCTGGTAGGTTCTATATCATAGCCGCTCTCTCTAACTGTCTGTATCTCTTTTAACAGGATGTTCGGTTCTATTACGACGTTGTCTGCCAAGATGCATGTAGGTTTTGGTCTTATTATACCTGCAGGGAGAAGATGCAATACTATCTTTTTACCCTCTACTACCAGCGTATGTCCGGCGTTGGCACCGCCCTGATACCTTACGACCATATCCGCCAGACCGGCGTAATGATCAACTATTTTACCCTTACCTTCATCCCCCCACTGAGCTCCTATGATTAATACTGATGACACTGTTTGTTCCCCCTAATGGATAATGATATTGCTACAAGCAAAGGTATATCAGGACTGTAGGGAAATTCAATACAAACGTTCTAGCTCTATGGCTCAGCTCTCAAGTTTTGAAAGCCTTTCAATGACTTGATTTAACTGGTCTTTGCCAGAAAGATTACCGAAGGCGATCCTGAAGAAATGTTCCTGTTCAGGGCCAAAGATCGTAGCGGGAAGCACCATCATATTAGCCTTTTTTGCTATCAGTTCTGCCACTTCCGTAGAGCTCATCTCCTCATGGGGATGCCTGACGTATGCAAAGAAATTACTGCATGAGGACAGTTTGAATTTTTTAAGATTAGAATTAAAAAGCTTTGTGAATTCCTTAACGTTGGAATTCATATACGCAACTCTTTCTGCAAGCCAATCGCCACATTCTTTTAAACCGAACACAGCGGCTATCTGTGATACCCTTGGTGCGCAAATTATGACGGTGTCCTGCACCTTCATAACTTCCTTCATCCTTTCATCATTAAGAAGAAGATAGCCCACCCTGAAGCCTGTAAGGCTGAAGGTCTTTGAAAAAGTGTTTATCACAACTATGTTATCCAGTTTCTTTGCCAGATCAAGAATACTCGAGTTAGGATATCCTTTGCTAGCAAAAAAACCGTAAGCCTCATCAGCGATAAGGGTCACATTGTTCTTTTCGCATTCTTTATATAAGGCCCGTATGTCTTCACTGTCGTATTCAGCACCCGTAGGATTGTTAGGGTTCACGATTATGAACGCCTTGCAGGTCTTGAATATTTCCTTATCAAGTTTATCGAACTTAAGTTTGAAGTTATCCTTCTCATCAAGGAAATAATATACAGGCTTAACGCCAAGCATCTTTAAGCCCATGTCGTAATTAAAATAGTAAGGGACAGGAAGAGCCACTTTATCACCCTCTTTGAACATCGCGGTGAAAAGACTAAAAGCTCCCTGACTGGCACCGGCAGTTATAAGCACGTTGGAAGGGTTGATGTTGACCCCATTCTTGTTATGCAGTTTGCAGATCTCTTCTCTCAGTTCCAAGATGCCCTGATCTTCTGTGTAGTAAGAAAGATCATCGCTGAACTTGCTGATGATAGCTTGTTTCATTTTGGCTGGCATTGGATATGAAGGAACAGCTTGGCAAAGATCTATAACGCTGGACCTATCCACAAGTTTTGTAAGTTTAGCTTTGAACTCAACTATTGGAGGATCTATGACCCCATCTGTTCTATATTGTTTCATGATGCCCCTTTGATCATTATGGTAATAGGACAATGATCTGAACCCAAAACATCTGTGTTATGATAACTTTTTACGACCCTGTCCTTTAGGTGTTTATTTACACAATGGTAATCTATTCTCCAGCCCACGTTCCTTGATCTCGCGTTGGTCCTCATGCTCCACCAGGTATAATTGCCAGGTTCTTCATTGAAGATCCTGAAGGTATCAAAATAATCCTTAGCAAGGAATTTGTCCATCCAGGCCCTTTCTTCTGGTAAGAATCCTGGGCTGTCCTCATTATCTTTTGGGCGTGCAAGGTCTATCTCTTTGTGTGCTATGTTGTAGTCACCAGATACTAGTATTGGCTTCCCTTTCTTTGTTAATTTATCCAGATAGTCCTTAATAGCTTCGCAAAAATCCAGTTTGTATTTAAGGCGCCTTCCGGCTTCCTGGGAGTTTGGGAAATATGCGTTCACGAATATCATATCATCCAGCTCAAGG
Organism: bacterium; assembly: GCA_037128035.1. Lineage (GTDB taxonomy): Bacteria > Bdellovibrionota > JAFGOL01 > JAFGOL01 > JAFGOL01 > JAPLFT01. Next base: position 3,609 of record JBAXXF010000075.1, read on the forward strand.
GTCATGGAACGACCTTCTTTATCGAATTCCTTTACACCAAGCCCAAGGGTCGTCTTACATTCAAGGCTCTGCTTTATGTATGCGCCTACACCGCTGTATCCTGGTTTTTCTGCTGGAAAAAGAACGGGTTGATAACCTGCCGGAGCGGAAAATTCCTTACCTGATATCTGGTCAAGGTTCGCCTTTATTTCCTGCATTCCAAGCACATCTGGTTTTTCTTTTACAAGGAAATCCAAAAGACCTTTTTTGATACAGGCCCTAACCCCGTTAACGTTCCATGATATTATTTTTTTCATAGGATCGCGAAACGCCCCCTATTTATTTCCATTCCTGATAATTAAACACCCTAAGAGTATGTTTTGCATCATTTATTGAAACAAGTTTGTTATGGCCGCTGCTGTCCTTTGAAAGTACTACGCCGGTGGCCTTTAATCCAAGGTCCAGCATATATCCATTGGCTATTTTATGTGCAGTATCATTGTCCACTTCCACAACGGGCATTATCCTTTTGAGGAAATCCTCTATAGGGATCACATGATCTATAATGTCCTGAGTAGTGGTCTGCTCTGTCAGTTTTATACAATCTTTGATATTGAAGATGCCGTTCTTGGTCCTTCTTAGTTCTGTAACATGTGCATAGGTACCAAGGCGTTCTCCTATGTCATCTACCAGCGTCCTTATATATGTACCTTTGGAACAATCCACAGAAAGTTCAACATAAGGAAGTTCGAACTTCAATAGGCTTATCTTATATATCGTTATCTTTCTTTTTTCCCTGTCTACTTCCTCTCCATTCCTTGCCAGTTTGTACAGAGGAACACCGTCTTTTTTTATGGCAGAGTACATTGGAGGGGTCTGTAGTACCTCTCCTATAAAAGTATAAACGACCTCAAGCAGAGCATCTTTATCTACATGTAATGGATCGTTTATCCCTGTAGCTATTATTTCTCCGTCAGCATCTAAAGTATTGGTCCTTTCACCAAGTTTGAACCTTACTTCGTAGGTCTTGTCACCCTCCATAATAAAGTCGGAGGCCTTGGTAGCTTCCCCAATGCATATTGGGAGCACACCAGTGGCAAGTGGATCAAGTGTGCCTGTGTGGCCTACTTTTTTTACGCCGCTGAGTTTTTTTATCTTTCTTACAACCGTAAAGGACGTAGCGCCCTTTGGTTTATCGATCACTATAATTCCGTTCATAACATCTCTTTTAATTGTGATACTACCTTAGAGGATACTTCATCAAGGGCCCCGTGAATGGTGCATCCTGCAGCTACTTTATGACCGCCGCCACCAAACCTTGAACAGAATTCATTAACATCTACCTTTCCGCGACTTCTGAAACTCAGTTTATATTTATTATTATCCACTTCCTTTATCAGGAATGCAACTTCTACTCCGAATATTGACCTTGGAAAGTCTATCAAACCCTCACTGTCCTCAGAGAAAGCACCTGTAGCCGCAAGGTCAGCTCTTTTCATTACCATATACGCTATCTGCCCATCCTTCTCGAATTTCAACGTTGCAAGAACTCTGCTAGTAAGCTCCATCTTCTCTCTGGATACGCTGAAGAAAAGGTTCTCTGATATGTGAGAGCAGTTAGCTCCACTATCAACAAGATCAGCGGCTATGTTCAGTGTCTTTGATGTAGTGGATATGTAACGCATGCCACCTGTATCGTCGTAAAGCGCAGTAAGCAGACATGTGGCTATGTCCTGTGGAAGTTTTTTTATACCTAGCCTTGTAGCTAGTTCCTTTGCCAATGCATAAACGTGCTCCGCTGTGGAGGATACTTTATGATCTATGCAATTAAGGTCGCCAAAGCCTTTATTTGATATGTGATGGTCTATATTGATGAGCTTTTTATATCTATCTAATTTTGTAATGTAGTCGCCGGAGCGGTCCCTGTCACCGCAATCCAACATCATAAGTACGTCAAAGCTTTTTCCATCCAATGGTTTGCTCTCTATCAGGACCTGCTCCCAACCAGAAAGGAACCTTAGTTTTGTTGGTATCACGTCCGGAGCGTACATTGAACAGGTCTTGCCCATAAGTTTTAGCATGCCGTTTAAAGCAAGCATTGAACCTACAGCGTCTCCATCTGGGGATTCATGAACGGTTATAAGAATATCCTTTGATGTCCCTAAAAGATCAGCTATCTGTTTGATAACATCACTATTGGTTACCATTTTTAATGTCCCTCAGCAGATTTTCCATTTTAACACCATGTTCAAAAACATCGTCGTAATGGAACTCTATGTCCGGTACCCTTCTAAAATCTATTCTCTTTGCGAGCTCTCTTCTTATGAAGCCCTTAACTTTTACAAGTCCTTCAGCAGTAGCTTTTTCCTCATGCTTTTCTGACGTGACATAGAATATCTTTGCCAGTTTAAGATCGTCACCAAGCTTTACTTCCGTGATGGTTATGCCCTGCACTCTTGGGTCGCTGACTTCCCTAAGGAAAAGATTCGCCACTTCCTCTTTTATAAGGTCCGCCACTCTGGTGGACCGTGTATATGATCTTTTTTCCAAAACTATGCTCCTGTTGCTGCATTCGCCTTTTTGTTTGCCGCGGACGCTGCTGCAAAACCGGCATCAGTTGATTCCATCTTGTTGATAGAGAAGGACTCAATTATATCGTTCGGTTTGATGTCATTAAATCCGTCTATGGATATACCGCACTCAAGACCCGCTGCAACTTCTCTTGCATCGTCCTTGAACCTCTTAAGCGATTTTATCTTTCCGGTATAAACTACCACGCCGTCCCTTATTACTCTACCCTGTGAGTTCCTGATCACCTTGCCGCTCTTTACTGAGCAACCTGCAATGGTACCTATCTTGCTTACGTTAAAGACCTGTCTGACCTCTGCCTGACCGTTGACTGTGGTTCTTGTGATACTCAGTTGGGAATTCGCAACACCGTCGAGAACCCAGCGTGCTGTAAGCTTCTCGCCGACGCGGATTATGTTATTGCGCACCCGGCAGCCAGTCGTC
>JBAXXF010000076.1:0-6468 GCA_037128035.1 bacterium
GATAGAGTTCGCTCTTTTTCCCAAGAGCCTTTATTTTGAAATCCTCGAGTGATCTAAGGTCCTCAACAGCAGACAATTCACCCCTGAGGGATTCCTCAAGGCTGGAAAGCTTGCCCGTTAAGTCTGTCATTAGTTAGCGGCTGCCTGAGATACTTTTACCAATGATGCGAATGTTTTTGCGTCTTCAGATGCAATTGCAGCAAGAACTTTTCTATCAAGTTCTATCTTGGACTGTTTAAGACCAAATATAAATTTGGAATATGATGTGCCATTAAGTTTTGCACCAGCACCTATTCTTACGTTCCAAAGAGCGCGCATATTACGTTTGTTTTTCTTACGTCCTATATATGCGTATGTTAACGCATGGATAACAGCAAGCTTTGCAGTCTTGAAGATCCTTGAACGTCTGCCACAGAAGCCTTTAGCAAGCTTCATCCAGCCTCTATGTCTATTTTTTAATTTGTATCCACCTTTTGCTCTAGCCATTGCAATACTCCTCTATTGATTTTCCTGTTTTTTTAGAATGAATAAGGAAGCATACTTGGTATTCTCTGCTCATCGCTTTTGCCAAGAACGCCTTTCTTCTTTAGATTCCTTTTCTGAGCTTCTGTTTTGCAGCCAAGTTTGTGCATAAGGTAGGCTTTTTTGTGCTTAACTTTGCCTGTCCCAGTTACCTTGAACCTTTTTGCTGCTCCGCTTTTTGTCTTTATCTTAGCCATTAATATTCCCCTCTGTTTTAATCAAAGCGGACTTGTTTTAGCAAAACATGGGGGTGTTGTAAAGGGTTTTTAATATAAAGGTTTTTAGCCTCAAAGGCCTATGTACATACCTAAGTATAGTACTTTAGAGCCGGCACTCAGTCGGCCTATTTATCGCTGGACCCCTTATTTTACTGGGTTTTAGGGTCTCTGCTGCCACGAAGCCCCTAAAACCTGTAAAATATAGGGTTCCAGCCTCCTCATACGGCCTCCTTCGTAATAGCCGAACGCTCTAAAAAGCGTTTATAACACATAGCCCGCATCGGGCTTGACAAAAATGAGTCCCTATTTGATAAACCTCGCGAGGTAGCTATGATAAAACATGCAAAAAAATGCGATAATGTTAGGTATGCAGTAAGGGATATCTTGTCCGTTGCCACCGAGGCCAAGAAGAAAGGACTCCCTCTGAGGTTCCTTAATATAGGTGACCCCATTAAATTCGACCATTCAACGCCAAAGCATATGATAGAAGCGGTACATGACGCTATGCTGCAAGGGGATAATGGATACTGCCCAAGCAGCGGTACGGAAGAAGCCATACAGGCTGTTAAGAACGAGGCAAAAAGAAAGGGTATTCAGAATATCCATGATGTCTTCATCACTACAGGTGCCGGCGAAGCTATAGAGCTTGTATTGACCGCTCTTTTGGACCCTGGCGATAATATTCTCACCCCTTTCCCTGGTTATCCTCTATATACAGCCGTCCAGGCAAAGCTGGATGTTCAGGAAAATCCATATTTTCTGGACGAGTCAAATGAATGGATGCCTGATCCCGACGATATAAGAAAAAAGATCAATTCAAAGACAAAAGCTATTGTCTTAATAAATCCAAACAACCCTACCGGCAGTCTTTGTTCCAGGGAAGTGCTGATGGAGATAGTAAAAATAGCAGAAGAGAATGAGCTCCTTATCCTGTCAGATGAAATATATGAAAAGATAATTTACGATGGAAAAGAACATATCTCTATTGCAGCCCTTAACTCTGAAGTGCCAGTTATTACATTTAATGGTATTTCAAAATCATATCTTGCTCCAGGATTCAGGATCGGTTGGGGAATAGCAAGCGGGAATAAGCAAAAACTTGAGACCTTTCTAGATGCATTGAACAAATTATTGAGAGCAAGGATCTGCGCATGCACTCCTGTAATGGCCAGTGTAAAGGCAGCGTTGGAAGGCCCTCAGGACCATCTTACAGCATTAATGAAAAAGATGACCGTGCGAAGGGATATGACCTGGAATATGTTGAACGCAATTGAGGGCGTAACTTGTGTGAAACCAGAAGGCGCTTTTTATGCTTTCCCAAAGATAGATGTCCAGGATGACAAAGAATTCGTTAAACATCTAATCATGGAAACTGGCGTCGTTGTTGTGCCAGGAAGTGGCTTTGGACAAAAACCAGGGACGCAACATTTTAGAGTTGTCTTTTTGCCTGATGAAGAGATACTTAAGGACGCGTATACAAAGATAGCTACATTCATGAACAAATGGAGAAACCTATAATGGAAAAAACTGCAGTGGAAAAACCGCAAACTTTTAAAAGAGTGAACTTCGACGAGCCTATGGAGAAGTATCTCATCTTTGATCTAACACCTGAAAAGAAATTATTAGATATAATAGCTGAGCTAAAAGATGTTTTCCCAAAACAGAAGGAATGGAGAAATCTTTCAGACAATAGGCCTCAAAAAGAGACTGAGATCATAGATAAGTTCAGGAGACGTGGCAAATTATACAGAAAGATCTGCCAGAATTGGATGAACAAGAACATGAACCTTGCCGAGGAATTTAATAATTATTTCCAGAGCCAGGATAAAGAGATCAGCACAGAAGAGGTCCTTAAATTCTTTGAAACATTAAAAAAGAAATTCAATATGGGTATAAAGGATATATTCGTCTTCATTCATATATATCTTGAACACGGCATCGGTATGCAATTGTTCGAGGAGTCAGCCGTAAAGTTGGAATCCGAACTTGAAAAGCATCTAAAGAGCGAGAAAAAGTAACTGTGGCCAAGAGCTGATCACTTTCAGACCCTGTAGCCCCATTCAGCATACTTTGCTTTCATTCCTTGTATGAGGTCCTTTTTAGTGCTTGTCACAACTGGCATAGGAAAAACTGAATCAATGACATTCTGTTTTATCTCAACCCTTTGATTGCTGTACCATTTGTCGTAGATGAGAACAACACCCTTATCTGTCTTACTTCTTATTAAGCGACCCGACCATTGACGTAGTTTTATTAGCCTTTGAGGAAGTTCATATCCCATGTAAGGACTGACCTTGTGCTTTATCTTATAGATGTCCTCTCTGGCCATATATATTGGCACCTTCATCATGACGGGCATTCTTTCAAGTATAACGCACGACAACACATCGCCTCTTATGTCCAATCCTTCACCAAATGATTCGGAGCCAAGGAGTACGGCCTTAGGTTCTGTCGTGAAATAATTTATTACATCGCTACCAAGATCATGTCGCAATATCTTGAACCCTTTTGGAGCAAGGTCCTCTACCAGTTTATCGTAGCACGCGTATAGTCTCTTAAGGTTAGAGAATAGGACCAGCGTCTTACCACCAAGAAGTTCAGCAACATCGCAAATGGTGGACGAAAGTTCAGGAATAAAGTCCCTTTCCCATGCATCATGGGTATCTTTCATGAAGATCATCATAGAGTGGTCCTTGTAGTTAAAAGGCGAGGATATTGAGATCACCTCATCACTTATGACCCTTGAGCTCAATTTATCAAAACCTATATCCTCTGATATTGATTTATGACCGGCCTTCATCGTAGCAGAGGTAAATATCACTGATGAAAAATCTGGATAGACCTCTTCTGCCAGAACACCTCCAACATCTACAAGGGCGCGTGACAGTACCCAGGATTCCTTACCCTGGTCCCAAGTAAGCCAGAAGACATGCTCTGTATTTATATTGTCCTCGTCCGATAGTTTTAATGCCTGCTCAAGAAGATCTGACAGGCCAGTAAGTTTTTCCATCAGCGATTCTATTATCATTGTATATTCTTTATCTTCTACGGAGGCGTTAACCTTTGTAAGCAGGTCGTTCATGTCCTTGAACGTCTGCAAAAGGTCTGCAAAAAAAGATTCGCATTCTCTCCACTCATCAAGTTTTGCCAAACCATACTGACCATAAACAAGCGTAGGTGAGAAGAGGATGAGCCTTTCTGCATAATCCTGGTTCAACCTCTTATTCATGCTTGAAAAAATCTTAACAAAAAGTTTTTGGTAGAGGTCCTTGAACTGAAAATCATAATCCTTGAGTCTGGATATCAGCACGTCCAGTTTATTTAGAAGTTCTTCATTTATACCAAGCCTGGTCAATTCCGATATAACACCCTTACCTCTTTGCTCATCGTGCAAAATGAAAATAAGGTTCGCTATAGCAAATGAATCAAGATCAAGGGTTGTAGCTTCAGTCGCTTCGCGTTGTAGATTGTGCGCTTCATCAAAGATTATCTTGTCGCCCTTAGGCAAATGAGCCGGCCAGTTCATCATCAGAGCATGGTTAGTTACCATCAGGTGAGCCTTATGAGAGGCCTTAGCCATATTGAAGTAATGACACTCACCGTAGTAAGTGCATTTGCTCTGATAGCAACTAGAGGAATCCGCACATAGGACGTCCAACATCCTATACACGTGCGGAAAATTACCCTTTACCCACGATGGTATGGACATAAAGTCCCCACCGTTAGAAAGTTTATCAAAAGCAAAAAAGAATAGCTTAGAATATTTAGATTCAAAGTCATCTATAAGGTCTATGTCCGCAAAAAATCGGTCCATCTTCCTTATACAAAGATAATTGCTACGGCCCTGTACCTTTATAGCCTTAATATCATCATTACCCAGCAGTTGTTTAGCTAGTGGGAAATCGTTATCCAGTATCTGTTGCTGTAGTATCTTGGTCTTTGTGGAAATGACGATGCTACCAGCATTCTTTATAGCCCACTGCAAGGCAGGAAGAAGGTACGCTATGGTCTTTCCTGTACCTGTTCCAGCCTCTATCATTAAAGCCGAGTTATTATTAATGCTATCGGCTATGTGCTTCATATACTCATGTTGCTCAGCTCTCTCATCAAGTGGCGGTTTTATAAGTTCAAATAATTTTTCTGCATCAACAGGGAATTGGGTAAGCCTTAATTCCTTTGAGGAATAGCTTTCATTGCATAATTCTTCCTCTATATGTTCTCTTTTTACTTCTGGAGGTACAGCTGGAAGCATCTCTTTTACAAGTCCTCTCCACAACCATTCCTCATCCCTAAAAAAGCTCAGTATCCTTTGTCCAACAAGGTAGTGGTTAAGGTCTGTTCTCATTTTGTCTTTTATATAGAGAACTACCTTGTACATGTCTTCAGCGTCTTCAAAAGCTCTGTGCCTTTCCCCATCTGTCCTCACGCCGGTCTTTTTGATAAGGTTATCAAGTTTCAGACTTCCAGACGCAGGAAAGAACAAGGTCATGAGCTCCATCGTATCCATAAAAGGATTGCGAAGGTCTTTTTTAACTTGGGATTTTAAAAAGCTTTCTTCGAATGCGGAGTTATGTGCAACAAGAGGCAGATCGCCTATGAACTTTAAAAGAGCTGGCCTAACGTCATCTATTGAAGGAGCGTCTTTTACCATCTCATCACTAAGCCCATGGGTCAGGATAGTGATCATATAGGGAATTGACTTCCCTGGTTTGACCAATGTGTGGAACTGGTCAATTACTTCCAGTTTACTGTTAGTCTTTACTGCGCCTATTTCTATTATTTTATCTGTTTTTTCGCTAAGACCTGTGGTCTCCAGATCGATGAAAACATATTGAGAAGAACTCACCTATACTCCCCCTATACCCTATGGGGAATATAGAACACAAAAACTACTCAGACAATGCTTTTGCTAGGTAAATATTCTTTTGCGCCGTAGAAGTTAGGGAAGCTAGGACAGTTTGCTTTATCTTTTTATAATTCCACTTTGGATTCAAGGACTTTGCCGTAGCGACCTGAGCCGTAACATATGCTGTTGCCTGGGATGTGCCGGTCATATAACCGTGCTCATTACCTGGAAGGGAAGAATAGATATCCTCTCCAGGGGCCGTCGTATCAACCACTGACCCGTAATTGGATTCATGGCTAAGTTTTCCTTTAGCATCAACTGACGCCACAGTTATGATGTTAGAAAGTCTGTAAGAGGCAGGATAATACGGTTTTGCATCCATATCGCTGGATTCGTTACCGGCTGCGCTGACAACGATTATACCTTTTGACTCTGCTTCTCTAAGAAGTTCGAATTCTTCTGTGGAAGCCCCTTCGCCACCGCCGCTATAGTTTATTATGTTCGCACCATTATCTATAGCATATCTGATAGCTTTCAATGAATTCTCATACGCGTCCTTCTGTGATCCAGGTCTTGAACTGTAATATTTCAATATCATCAGAGAAATATTCGCTTCAGTGGACCTTATTATACCTGCTATATGTGTTCCATGACCCATATCGTCGCTAACATCGCTATTGTTGTCCACAAAGTTCCAACCATGCTGACCGTTCTTGCCTGTCCATAGACTTCCTTTTAGGTCATTATGGGACAGATCAGCACCTGTATCTATAACAGCAACTATTATTTTACTCTTACTTTTTATTACTTTGCTTAAAGTAATTTGGTTTGGGATCTTCCTATTTACAGGCTTGCTATCAAACGAACATGATGCTGCAACAG
>JBAXXF010000077.1:0-6398 GCA_037128035.1 bacterium
TCTCTATAGAGACAAATGGCTCTCTGCTTATTAGTAATATTCCTAACGTTGTTAAAAAGGTCGTCGATGTGAAGACGCCATCAACTGCCGAGGTAAAAAGCTTTAATATTAAAAATCTTAAGCACATCACAAAAAATGATGAAATAAAATTTGTGATATCGAACAAAAAGGATTTTGATTTTTCCATTAAGTTCATAAAAAAGCACAGACTTGAGAGCTTAAATGCTCAGATCCTGTTCTCTCCGAACCTTTCTATCCCTGGGCTTGCCACTGAGCTTTCTAAATGGATACTCAAAAGCAAATTGCCAATAATGTTTCAGCCACAAATCCATAAATTAATTAAAGAAAAGCCAATATTTTTGGTTAGTCATTCTTCTTAGGAATACTACTTAAATAGGCTTAATTCTGCCAGTAGGTCCTGATATTTTGAGTTAATAATTGAAAAATCGACATCACTAAGCACTTCATTGGTCAGCTTGCTCTCTATTTCCTTGAGGTCATTCTTCGCTTGATTCTCGTTGATGTCGTTAGATTTCTTTATTTTATCTGCCACAACAACGATCGTATCCCCTTTTGAGACTTCCATAACTCCACCGTAGATCACATATCTACCAGCCTCACCTAGCTCCATGATCCCTTTTCCTAAAATGCAGACCATGTCTATATGCCCTGGCAATATGGTAAGTTCGCCTTTAACAGATGGGACCACCAAAAACGGTATGTCCCATTTATTAATTATCTGTCCACTAGGTGATACGACGTCAAGTTTAAGCAATGCCTTCTTCCCTCATCTTTTTTGCTTTTTCTATGGCTTCTTCTATTGTTCCTACCATAAGGAATGCCTGCTCAGGAAGATCATCGTGCTTTCCTTCGCAGATCTCCTTAAAACCTTTTATGGTGTCTTCTATTTGCACATAACGCCCTGCTGCTCCTGTAAACTGTTCAGCGACAAAGAAAGGTTGAGACAAAAACTTCTGTAACCTTCTAGCTCTATTAACTATTACCTTATCTTCTTCACTTAGTTCATCCATACCAAGAATAGCTATGATGTCCTGAAGGTCTTTATATTTTTGAAGTATCTTTTTAACGTTCTGCGCAACATTATAATGTTCTTCTCCTACATACTCTGCTGACAGTATCGTAGAACTAGATGTCAGTGGATCAACTGCAGGATATATTCCAAGCTCAGATATCGCTCTTGAAAGTTCCGTTGTTGCGTCAAGGTGAGCAAAAACGCTTGCAGGAGCTGGATCTGTATAATCGTCAGCAGGCACGTAGATAGCCTGGATGGATGTGATAGATCCTTTATTTGTAGAAGTTATTCTTTCCTGAAGTTCACCCATTTCCGTACCAAGAGTAGGCTGATATCCAACCGCAGAAGGTATTCTACCTAACAGAGCTGAAACCTCAGAACCCGCCTGTGTAAAACGGAATATATTATCTATAAAAAGAAGAACGTCTTTGCCTTCTTCATCCCTAAAATACTCAGAGACCGCGAGTGCAGAAAGAGCTACTCTTGCTCTTGCTCCTGGGGGTTCATTCATCTGCCCGTACACTAATGCCGTCTTGTCTATAACGCCTGATTGCTTCATTTCAAGCCAAAGATCGTTTCCTTCTCTTGTTCTTTCTCCAACGCCTCCAAACACAGAGAAGCCACCGTGCTCGGTCGCGATATTGTGGATAAGCTCCATGATAACGACCGTCTTACCAACGCCAGCTCCACCGAATAAGCCTATCTTTCCACCCTTTTTATATGGCTCAAGAAGATCTATTACCTTAACTCCGGTATGAAGCACTTCGACTTTAACATTTTGTTCTTCAAGAGTTGGTGCGCTCTTGTGTATGGAATAATACTTATCTGATTTGATAGGGCCCATTTGATCCACGGGTTCACCAATAACGTTTATTATCCTGCCTAGAACTCCCTGACCAACTGGGACTTTTATCATTTCACCAGTATCAAGGACTTTCATCCCTCTTACTAGGCCATCTGTGGAATCCATTGCGATGGTCCTTACTGTGTTATCCCCAGTATGCTGAGCGACCTCTACTGTAAGGTTCCACTCCTTATCTGATATCGCAGGATTGCTGATCTTTAATGCACCAAAGATCTCCGGAAGATTGCCGGATGGGAAAACAACGTCAACAACAGGTCCTATGATCTGTTTTATTGTCCCCTGCGCTATCGATTCTTTAGCCTGTGCCATTTTATATCCTCCAATGATTATTAACCGTTCTCTAGGGCTTCTTTTCCGCTAACTATCTCCATCAGCTCCGTAGTGATGGCCGCCTGTCTCTTCCTGTTGTACAGAAGTGATAGCCTTTTCATCATGTCCTCAGAATTTCTTGTAGCATTGTCCATGGCTGTCATTCTTGCCCCATGCTCGCTGGCAACGCTCTCTAACAATATCCTAAGGATCTCTATCTTTACAAATTTTGGAAGTAGATCGTTTATTATCTTTTCCTTGTTCGGTTCATAAAGATACTGATCTATGGCTAGCTGTTCTTCATATTCAGGTGGAACTATAGGAAACAGCCTCTCTACAACGATCTTTTGTGCGATGGCAGATTTGAACTCATTATATACAACTACAAGAGAGTCAAAATCACCTTCTATGTAGTTCTCCATAAGCCTGTCTGCTATATATGACGCTGAATCGTAATTAGGGTTGGCTTCTACCCTGTAATTGTCACCGATATTCTTATACCTTTTCTTAAAATACTCGTAAGCCTTTCTGCCAGCAAAATCAAAGACCGTGTTTTCTTCAGTAAGGCCAGCCTCTTTATAATAACTTTCAGCTCTTTTAATTATATTTGAATTAAAAGAACCGCAGAGCCCTCTGTCAGAAGATATAACAATAATCCTTATCTTCTTTATCTCTCTTTTTCTAAGCAGAGGATGCTCTAGAACATCCAATCTTTCCTTTAAGCTGTTCAATATACCGACTATCTTATAGGCGTAAGGTCTGGTTTGGATAAGGGACTCCTGACTTCTTCTAAGCTTTGAGGCAGAAACCATCTTCATAGCTTTGGTTATCTGCTTTGTGCTTTTTACGCTCTGAATCCTTTTTCTAAGATCCCTTAAATTTGCCATCTGTCAGACCTTATTTCCCCGGTTTAAATGTTTTTACAAATTCTGATATCACATCGCTCATCTTCTTTTTAAGATCATCATTAAGTTGTTTTTTCTCTTTGATCTCGGCTAGAAGACTGACATATTTACCCTCTATAAAGCTCATTAGCTCCTTCTCAAACTCACCTGCTTCACTGACGGGGTATGCATCAAGAAAACCGCTTATAGTAGCGTAGATAATAACGACCTGTTTTTCTACAGGCATCGGCGAATACTGGCCCTGCTTCAATATGGCCATAAGTCTCTGCCCTCTATCCAACTGGTTCTTTGTAGCTTTATCAAGGTCAGACCCGAATTGTGAGAAAGCAGCAAGTTCCCTGAACTGAGCCAGTGTTATTCTCAACATACCGGCAACCTGTTTCATGGCCTTGATCTGTGCGTTACCACCAACTCTGGAAACTGATATACCAGGGTTCACCGCTGGTCTCTGGCCTGCGTTAAAAAGATCTGCTTCAAGATATATCTGACCATCTGTTATCGAGATAACGTTAGTCGGTATATAGGCAGAGACGTCCCCTGCCTGTGTTTCAATTATAGGAAGGGCAGTTAAACTTCCGCCGCCTTTTTCTTTGCTCATCTTTGCCGCTCTTTCTAATAGTCTTGAGTGACAGTAGAAAATATCTCCAGGATATGCTTCTCTACCAGGTGGCCTTCTTAGCAACAATGAGAGCTGCCTATATGACTGGGCTTGTTTTGTAAGATCGTCATATATCAACAATGCATGCATCCCGTTGTCCCTATAATATTCACCCATCGCACAACCTGCGTATGGCGCAAGATATTGCAACGGTGCTGGCTGAGATGCTGTAGCACTTACCACTGTGGTATATTCCATCGCGCCTTCTGATCTTAACTTGTCTATAACTGTAGCGACCGTAGATTGTTTTTGCCCTATAGCAACGTAAATACAATGAACGTTCTGCCCTTTTTGGTTTATTATAGTATCTATTGCTATTGCTGTTTTACCTGTTTTCCTGTCACCTATGATCAATTCTCTTTGCCCTCTGCCGATTGGGATCATTGAATCTATGGCTTTTATGCCTGTTTGAAGAGGTTCAACAACCGGTTGGCGATAAACTATACCGGGTGCTTTTTCTTCTATCTTCCTTGTCTCTTTTGCATTTATTGGACCTTTACCATCCAAAGGAAAACCTAGAGGATTAACAACTCTGCCAAGTAGCTCTTTGCCTACTGGAACCTCTATGATCCTACCGGTCCTTTTTACTATGTCGCCTTCTTTAACGGCATCATTCTCGCCGAATATAACGACACCTACGCTACTTTCTTCAAGGTTCAATATCATTCCGTAAACGTCATCAGTGAACTTTACAAGTTCTCCGGTCATTGCGTTATCAAGACCGTAAACCTTTGCAACACCGTCACCGACGTTAAGCACAAGTCCAGCTTCCGCAACATCCAGTTTTTTACTGAAACGTTCGATCTGGTCCTTTATTAATTTACTTATCTCATCTGCTCTTAACTGATCCATTTCTTTAACTCCTGTTAAGTTCTGTTTCCATCTGTACTAAGTGATTAGCGAGTGAATAGTCCACATAGTAGGTTCCCATCATTGTGGTAAAGCCTGCTATTACCGCTTCGTCTTCAACGAATTCTGCCATTACGTTCTTGCCTATGATCTTAGTTAGGGACTCCGTTATATCGCTTTGCCTTTTTTTATCTGGCACTCTAGCAACCCTTACCTCACCCCTTACAACACCATCGTTCTGGTCTTTTAACAAAAGACAGGCTTCGTATATTTCGTATATGTAACCAAAGCGGCCTTTTTCAACAACTAGCGTGATAAAGTCCAATAACAACTTCTCTATCTTTCCTGCAAACAATTCATTGGTTATCGAGATCTTATCCTTGTTTGTTATTAGTGGTGAATTAAGTTTTTTATAAGTATCAGAACTTCTATCGCCTATAGCGTCTGTAACTATTTTAAAATCAGAATATATCTTTTCTACAAAGCCCTTGTCCTTTTCCTCCAGTAATAGAAAAAGCCCCTTGGAATACGCCGATGAGACCTTAGATTGTGATACTAAAACACCTTTCATCTTTTTTCCCTTGAATATTCATCGATATATTCATTCCTTTTAATATCGTTCACGTTTGTGCTCAATTTGACCTTTGTCTGCTCTATTATGCTTGAAACGAATTTTTCCCTTATTTTATTTCTCATTTGCCTGGCCTCGGCGCCCACAAGGTGTTTTGCATCTTCTATCAAAACGTTAGCAGCTCGTTTTGCATCTTCTATGGTGGCAATACCAAGTCTGTTGGCGTTGTTCTTGGTCTCTTCCAGGTACGTATATGCTTCTTGCTCTATATTAGACATCCTGTGTTGTATCTGATCAAAATTTTTGACCGACTCTTGGTAATAATCGTGTGCTTCCTTGCTTTTCTTTATGAAGTCCTCTTTTCTGTTTACGAGGGTGGCTCCTACTGATTTTCTGAGAGCAAAGAAAAGAACTAGTCCAAGTATTATTAAATTTATGAATGCGTATATCAGAGAAAGAACTGGCATTATACCTTTCCTCCCCCGATCAATTTGACTGTTGCGTTTTCTGATAACGAAACAATATCCTTGCTTAAAGCGTCCTCTATCCCTTTTATCTGAGAGAGCGATTCTTGCCGTTTATCTTCAACTATTTTATCTGCAGCTATACTTGCTTCTTTAATTATTTGTTTTGCAGTCTTTGAGTTCTTTTCGTGTATTTCATTTTTGATATTCCGGGCCTGTACTTCGTACACATCCCATTTTTTGGAAAAGTCTTCAGTCATCCTTTCCGCATCTGTAATAGCCTCATCAGCCATTCTTTTTAATCCAAAGACCTTGTGCTTTCTTGTAACAAGAATGGTTAAAATAGGCCTAAACAGCACTTTAGAGAGAAAAACATACACCACTATAACTAGCGCAAATTGCACATAAAACGTTTTATTTATGCCTAGTTGGGCAAATATAGACCTCAGTAATTCCATACAGAATTAGTGAGATACCATACTAGCCCTATGCTATCAATTGAAACTTTTTCAGTTTACTGTACAACGTTGACCTCGGTATTCCGAGTTCCCTACTTGTGGTAGAAATGTTGTAATCGCATTTCTTGTAAGCACTTTCAACCAGCGATCTTTCCATATCTTCCAACGTCATTTTAGGCATTACCTCATAATTCAGTTGTTTATTGATACCGAGCATTCCCCAAGTTATGGTCTTTTCGCCATACAGACTTTTGATCCTTGCCCTCTCAATTGCATTCTTTAATTC
>JBAXXF010000078.1:0-6339 GCA_037128035.1 bacterium
CTATATACGAGCCCGTCCCTGCAACTTATTTATTGAAATGCCATTGTAGGCGAGTCTAGCCAGCAAACGTTGCCTGTCTCAATATATACTCTATTCGTGAAATCCATCACAAGAGTGATCTTACCAGGTACCAGCAATGCACTTGTAAGAGGTATGGTCTGGCCACTGTTCACACCTTTTGCGGCGGTCTTAGTACCATCCGTAGTTGCAAAAAGGTATACGATGTTAGCGGCGTTATCTGTGGTTATAGGCACGAAATCTTTGTCTACCCAAACACCATCCTGCCCCTTTGCTATATCAAAAGGATAGGCGGTCCCTGCTGCACAGGCTGTCCCTGCATTCATTTCAGGCTTAAAGTTCATAGTATCCAGCATTTTTATTACCATGCATTCATATTTACCATCAGCTGGGCTTCCCTGGAACAAGGTCGGTTTATCGAATATGTTAAATAGCTGTCCATTAGCGCCGTAATCAGAGACAAGTTTGAGATCTGTACAATCTGGAGATACTCCAACCCAGATGCTATACATTGTCATCTGTAGGTATGTAGGAGAACCAAAATACTGAGATGCCTGTGACACGTTAGCGTTAGCCACTGTAGCACTCAATGTTGGTGCGCCAAAGACCTGAAGTGTACCATCTGAACCACCACAAGATGTCGTAGAAAGGATGATCAGACCAGCAGATAGGACCATTAAAATCTTTTTCATGGAAAGCCCCCTTTTTTGACGTGTTAGGATTATCCATACATTTTAAGCCCTTACATAGGTTTCAGTCAAGAGTTCTTTAGGAATGACGCGCATAAAAAAAGAAAGCTTGCTATTATTAGTGGGCTAGTGGTATAAATCAGGTCTAAATTATTTTGTGATGTCGATCGTGACAATATGTCTCTTCTTTCGGCTCTCAAAAGATCCTAAAGGAGGGATTGAAAAATGGAAAAGAAATTGTATGTAGGAAACCTACCTTACAGTGCTAATGATGCTACTCTAAGTGAACTATTCTCAAAGTACGGCGAAGTTGTTTCTGCAAAGGTTATTACCGATGCTGACAGCGGTCGTTCAAAGGGTTTTGGTTTTATCGAAATGTCAACAACAGAAGAAGCTGCTAAAGCTATCTCCGAACTTGACAACAAAGAACTTGATGGAAGAAACATCAAGGTTAACGAAGCTAAACCTAAGACTGATTCACGTTCAGACAGAGGCGGCAGCAAACGCTGGTAGTTAGGAATTAACTATAAAAAGTTCAAAGGCCGCATCCGTAAGGATGCGGCCTTTTTTTTGTCTATTTTTTGAGGATCATTTATTTAGAAAGCTTTAAGCTCTTTATGCTGGTCTTAAAAGCATCTATCCCTTCTAGATAAGAAGGCAACTTATAACCGTAACCGTCCTTAGACTCTGGATCATCAAGCGGAGAATATCTGTCAGGATACATTTTCTTGTCAAAAAGAGTCCCTACTACGCCCAACTCATCAACAGTTAAAGATAGTTTATTGCCATTGCTTAAAAGCAGAGCACTGACCAATATAAAATCAAGAGCCCTAGATTTGTCATAATATAAATACTTATAAAGTCCGTCATTCAACAAAATATTTTTGGCTGCCCAATCAAAATTAGCGGCCATTTTTTCCAGGGCTAGACCGACCGTCTCATCTATAGACTTCTGGTAAGTTCGTACATAGGATTGAAGCTCAAAAAAATCAAAACTCACAAGAGTCCCTTCATGCATTTTTGAAAGTAAGTTCTTATATTTGGCCAGCAAGTTAAGGTCGATCTTGGTCGCCTCCATATCTTCAACCAGCGACGAAAATCTAAGAATATTCTTTTTCTTGTATTCAGTATCAGATGATACCTTTATCTTATCTGCATAAGCATCCATAAAATAATTGTTAAGTAACTCCGGCGTTTTCCCTTTTGCACTAGAGGCCAGAACAGTTTCTATCTGTTCATCAGTCCAGTCAGCGGCACTTAGATGCGTCACAGGCCCTGGTATAGGCTCTTTTGTTGTAGGAACAACTGGAGCTTCCTTATTTAGCGCTTCTGTTGATGCTTCATCTGCGATGCGGTTCACGGTCTTAACTAGATCAGAGGCATACTCTATGCTTTCAGGCTTAACTTCCAAGAACTTTTCATAAAATGTTTTCAGTTCAACAGCATACCTTTTTCTCATACGGCTAACAGGTGTATCATCCAACTCATTTACAGCTTTAGCAAAATAGAGCAAAAACGCTTCCATCCCTTTATTTCTTTTTTGCTTACCACTTAGGACAATGTCTGTATAAAACAGAGGGTATTGGCTAATAAGACCAGTCGGATATGGACCTGTTTTACTGTTCTGCACCATCAATAGAGCTAATTTTTTCAACTGAGATTCTAAAGATATTTTTTCCGCTACTTTCAAATTATATTTATCATCAGGATCATTTATAAGCTCACCCACCACCGCAAATAATTCAAAAGTAATATCCTTTGATTGCTGATACAGGACAAAATGTGGGCGAGTTATATCTCCGTTCTCTTCAATTATAAGAGTTTTTAGCGCTTCATTTACTAGATCTATATTAGAGGCTCTTTCGCTTGGAAAAGTACCATTTTCTGGAAGATATGTTTCTCTGAGGTCGTTAAAGAACTGCTCTGCTTCTTCCGTAGACACTCTTAGTGTAACCTCTGATGGCATGTCGTCATCCGTCGGTAAAACATTAGTCACCGCAGGAATGATCTTTGGCCCATATGTTTTCCAGATCTCTTCCAACTGATCTTCCTCAATAAAGGAAACTAAGAGAACTGGTTCCCCTCCCCTAAGCCTAATACGATATGTCCCTTCCATAGGATTTATCTTATTCAACCCGTTCGCCGTAAAAGGATTCCTATCAAAGGTCTCTCCATCTCTGGGCGATATCCCTGTCAACCATCCCTGTTGCCTACTTCCTGTGCCAGTATAATAATCTTCTGTCGCTCTTGGTACACAGTACAACGCTATACCAGCATCAGTTATTAAGTACCTTGCTGAAAAATCTCCCGCGTATCTGGTCACACCTATGGTGGCCGCTTTTGCGTTAGGCTTTTTGCTTTTAAGATAATCTTTAACAGCGTCTATCTTGTCCTTATATTCTGGATGCTTTTCCACTATATTATTAAAAAACCTATCCACAGCAGTCGTTTGCTGAGCATGAATAGAACTCATTGAAAAAAGAATAGATAGGATTAGAACAAAGCGCATGTTCGGCCCCCTGGATGTTTGATCGCTATGTTATAAACAAATTGGGTTAGATTAATCAAGTACTTTTTAAAGTGAGTGCTCGTGCGGCATCTTGCTTTCACCGTGAGCCGCACATAGGCAAGCCCCAAAGATGAACATGCAACCGGATATATAGATCCACAGAAGGAAAGCTATGATCTCAGCAAAGGTTCCATAGACTGCATTCCCCTGGAAAAAGTTTTTCAGGAAAAAGATGAACAGGCTCTGTCCCCCCATAAATAGGATCGTTGTAAATAAAGCACTATGCCAGGTCTCAGCAAAATGTATGTGGCGAAGCGGAGCCAGCTTATAAAACAGGCTAAGACAGATAAACAGGACCAAGAACGGTATAAAAAAGACAGCTAAGCCATATGCCCATAGGAAGAAAGCATTCGAAGGGAAAAGCCACTCTTCTGTCATTCTCGCCAGAATAGGAGCTATGATGCCCAAAAAAATAGCGTTGAAAAGCAGAGCAAGCAGCATGAGACTTTTTATCGGCAGTCTCCACCAATTATATTCACGTGCGCTCCAAGCTTTATTGGTAGCGCTAATAAGTGTGCTGAAAAATTTCATGGCGCCCCAAACTAAGCCCACAAAAGCGATCAAGCCTACCTGTCTATGTGTCTTTATAACGCCGTGGATAGTATTAAAGATATGCCTTTTCATTTCAATGCTCAAGGGAACATAGCTGCCAACGTAGGCAAAAATATTTTGACTGGCCTTGTCAGGATTAAAAAAAGCTGATGCTACAGTGACTAAAATAATGATCAGAGGGAACAGGGATAGGAACGCATAAAAAGCAAAAGCTGCGGCCCTCTGCCCTCCATCTATGGTGGAGAATTTTTTTGCAGCTAGGTGCAGTGTTTTCATCATATGTCTTATCAGCTTATGCATTTCAATTTCTATTCTAACACTAAGTGAAAAGTCTGTCTTTCATGTTTTTGAACTAGATTTGTTCATTGTACAGGTGTAAAAAAACAGGATGTCCACCACTCAAAAACAAAGCGCAGGAAGCCAACGTTTTCTGTTAAAGAATATCGCTCGCAGGGCAATGACAGAACAGGGACTTTCTCCTGATTTCTCTCCTGATGTGTTAAAAGAATTAAACAGCATAGCTGGCCCCTTAAACAAGGGGGATAAGCCTGAGCGCGATTTGCGCCAAATGCTGTGGTGCTCAATTGATAATGATGATTCTCTTGATCTTGACCAGCTTACTGTAGCGGAGACAACTCCAGAAGGTATAATAAGGATCTATGTAGCAATTGCCGACGTAGGATCCTTGGTAAAAAAAGGTACTGCCATTGATGATCATGCTCGCCAGAACACAACGTCTATTTACACTGATGCTGAGATATTCCCCATGTTGCCCCTTCAACTTTCCAATGATCTCACGTCCCTAAACTACGAGAACGATCGCACAGCTATAGTAGTTGAAATGACCATCGATGAGGGCGGCAGAATAAAAAGCTCTGATATATATAGCGCTCTAGTCCGCAACCACGCAAAACTTGCCTATGACAGCGTTGCAGCATGGCTGGAGGGCACAGGCCCGATCCCAGAAGCCTTAGCAAAAGTAAATTCCCTTGATGCAAATATAAAGTTACAAGATCGTGTGGCACAGGACTTACGAAAACACAGATATGAAATAGGCGCTCTAGATTTTGAAACTATTCATGCTCGTTCCATCTTCGTCGGAGATATGCTCAAAGATCTTGAGGCTGATAAAAAGAATAGAGCAAAGGAACTTATAGAAGATTTTATGATCGCAGCCAACGGAGCTACAGTTCAATACTTAAAATCTAAAAAGCTTCCCTCTTTTCGACGTGTTGTCCGTTCACCTAAAAGATGGGAAAGGATAGTAGATGTTGTCTCCTCAGAATATAAGCAAAAACTGCCCCCAACACCTGATGCTAAAGCCCTTGCCCTTTTTCTATATGATCAAAAGAAAAAAGATCCAATAGGGTTCCCGGACCTTTCCCTAACTATTATCAAACTTATAGGCAAAGGAGAATACGTCGTAGAATTTGAAGGGGAAAAAGAGATCGGCCACTTTGGTTTAGCAGTAAGAGATTATACGCACTCCACAGCACCCAACCGCAGATACCCTGACTTAATTACTCAACGCATTATACAAGCAGCTTTAAAGGGCGCTAATTCACCATATGATCCTCAAGAGCTAACAGCCTTAGCACAATTATGCACAGAAAAAGAAGATGATGCCTCAAAAGTAGAAAGGAGAGTTGCCAAATCGGCCGCGGCGTTGCTCCTTTCCTCTAGGGTGGGCCAGACATTTGATGCTATATGCACAGGAGCAGCTGATAAAGGGACGTGGGTGCGCATATTTGAACCTCCAGTAGAAGGAAAATTAGTCCACGGGGTCAAGGGTGTTGATGTTGGTAGTAAGCTTCGCGTCAAATTAGTATCCACTGATATAAAGCGCGGATTTATTGATTTCGAGAAAATAAATTAGAAATAAAGGGGGCAGCATGTCAAATCCGATCGAGACCAAGGTCACTCCAGGTATGAAAAAATACATCGACCAGAACAACGCCTATCTAAATGATCGTAGCAAGTATATCAATGAAGTGGTCAAGAAGTGGAAATTTGACACCATAGCCGTGCATGGTCTTTATTCAATGAAAGACGCTATAGATGATTACCAAGGTTCAATTATAGAGCCAATATTCATGAGCACTTCACAAGCCTTCCACGATTCAGATGAAATGGAAGCGGCACTGTCCTATATGATCCCATCATGGACCTATTCTAGGATAGCAAATCCATCGACGTATTACTACGAATGGACACTTGCATTGTTGGACCGTTATGGTTTTAATGGTGACACATCCTGTTGCTCTACCTCTTCTGGTATGGCGGCAATAATGGCCGCTGTTCAACCATTTTTAGTCCACAGGACACATCACAAGACCGAACCTATAAACTTTGTAGCTACCAGTCAGTGCTATGGTGGAACATTCCAACAGTTCAACGTACGTCTAATGGAAGAACGCGATATAGAATGCCGCTGGGTTAAAAATTCAACGGACATCAACGAATGGGCAGAAAAAATAGACGAGAACACCCGTTTTCTATATGGAGAGTTAC
>JBAXXF010000079.1:0-6279 GCA_037128035.1 bacterium
ACCCTTTCCTTAACAAAAGGCTCCAGCGTAGATATCTTTGCTATCCCTGCTGTGTTGTCAGAGATGTTGCCAAAATTATTTAGAGTGAAAATGGTACCTATGGTGGAGAGCATTCCTGCTCCAGCTATACCTATCCCATACAATCCTATTGCAGGGTTGTTAAGCCCTCCTGGTATCATATAAGCTATGAGTATCGCGACTATTACGACCATGCAGGGAACCCAAGAAGATCTCATGCCTGCTGTAAGTCCGTCTATTATTACTGTTGATGGGCCACCTGTTGTGCTGTGTATGACCCTTTGAACAGGGCGCTGATCATAAGAGGTATAGTACTGTGATACTTCGCATATTATCATGCCGGCAAGTATCCCAGATACCGCTGACCAGAATATCCCTATCTCATTAGGTATGATAAGGGTCACTGCATAATACGCCGCTACTATAGAGAGCGCGTAAACAACAAATACTGAGGCCCTTAGATATTTAAAGATATGTTTTGCTGTAGCCGTCTGTTTGGCCCTTACCATAAGTATGCCAAGTATAGATATCAGCGTACCTGCACCGAATATAGCCATGGGAAGGGATGCAAGCGCCATCTTATCATTAACAGATCTTCCTGTTGCCGCGTACAGTCCTATGATCATAGCGCCAGAGATGGAGAAGGCCAGTGATTCAAAAAAGTCAGAGCCTGTGCCTGCTATCTTTCCAGTTATGTTGCCTATCTTATCTATTATAAGAGCAGGGTTCCTTGGATCATCATCAGGTATATTGGCTTCTGTTTTTCCAACCAGATCAGATGCTATGTCAGCGGATTTTGTGAAAATACCGTTGCTGATCCTTGATAGGAACGAAGGTATAGAGGTACCAAAGCAAAAACCAAAGAGCACGAATGCCGTTTGATCTGCGTTATATTTTAATACTATAACTGATACTACAAAGAACGCAGTTACACCCAAAATAACGATACTGTTAAGCAGTAATGCTATGGATGCCGACGTTCTGAACGCTGTCTTGAATCCCTTTGAGAGTGATATCTGAGAATCTTCCGTTGTCTTTATTGAAGAGGTGAAGCCTCTTTTGATACTTATATAACCCAGAACAGTCTGTAAAAAAGCTCCAGTCAAAAAACTTAAAGGAGTGAGCACTGGCATTAGTCTCATGTGGAAGGTAAGTATAGCTATGGGAACGAATACAAGCAGTACAGCTATCAGTAGTATCCTGTAATGCGATGCCATGTGTCTCTTCAGGCCTTTCTCTATAGAGCTCTCTATTGCCTGAAGTTCTTTTGTCTCTTCTCTCTTTTTAGTTGTCCTATAAAGTGCCCATGACAGCAGAAGCGCCAGCACGGCCCCAATAGGGGCTGTAAGCCACAAAGGGGGCAACCCGAGGATCAGGTATTGAGTCACTTATCTACTACCTTCTTCCCATGGAGTATATCTTTAGATAGTTGTACGCCATAGATGCCTGGTAATCCGCGTTGATATCAACGACCTTCTTAAGGTCCTGATCTTTCATTTTCTTCTTAAGACCTTTTTCTGCGCGGTCATATATTCTATCTATCAGGCTCTTATTTTGTTCATCATCAGAAGAATTCTCATTCTCAAAGTGACCTTTTAACTTTGCTTCGCCATATTTTTCTTTTGTATCTTGCTCTATAGCCAACTCATCCTGCATTACGGATGGATCAACAGGTAGTATCTGCACATCAGGCTCTATACCTGTAGCCTGTATGGACCTTCCGCTAGGAGTGTAGTATCTGGCTATCGTGTATTTGATAGCTGATTTATCATCAAGTTCTACCAGGGTCTGAACAGAACCTTTTCCGAAGGTCTTCTGTCCTACTATTGCCGCACGCTTGTTATCCTGAAGTGCGCCCGCAACGATCTCAGAAGCACTTGCAGAAGCCTGGTTGACCAGAACGACCATTGGAACGTCCTTGATCTTCATTCCCTCAGGTTTTGCATATTCTATTATTTTCTTTTCCTTATCTCTTCCGCGAACACTTACTATCGCGCCCTTTTCTATGAATAGGTCAGCGACTCCAACAGCCTGGTCAAGAAGCCCGCCAGGGTTGTTCCTAAGGTCCATCAATATACCGCTAAGCTTTCCGTCCTTTGTCTGCTTCTGTAGTTTTGTTAAAGCTTTTTTGCAGTCAGCGACAGTATTCTCGTTAAAAACGGAGATCCTTAGATATGCATAGTTGTCAGGTAGCATCATGCTCTTGACGGAAACTATCTTTATTATCTTTCTTGTTAGATTGAACTCTATAGGTTTGGATTTTCCTTCTCTTACTATCGTTATTCTAACCTTTGTGCCTGGGCTGCCTCTCATCTTTGAGACCGCTGTCTGAAGTTCCATCTCTGCGGTGGAATCGTCGTTTATCTTTACTATCTTATCCATGGACTTTATCCCAGCGGTCCACGCAGGGGAGTCCTCTATAGGCGTAATTACCGTTATTATATTGTCCTTCTTGGTTATCTCTATTCCTAGTCCGCCGAATTCACCGGTGGTACTTTCCTTCATTTCCTTATAATCCTCTGGGCTCAAGAAAGCGGAGTGAGGATCAAGTTCCTGCAACATACCTTTTATGCCGCCATAGACCAGCTTTTTGACATCAACTTCTTCAACGTAATTAGCTTCCAGAAGTTGGAGGACCTTTGTGAACAGGGTCAGCTTTTCATAAGCATTGGGTTTTGCCTCAACCGTGGAAACCGTTGTGGCGCCAGCTATGAAACCAAATATAACCGCTAAAAATATGAGAACTACAAGAACAACCCTAAAACCTTTCATTTTGTTTATCCTCCTGTTAATCCGGCATTATATTTACACGAAGCAGGGGGCATATCAACCATTTTTTAATATCATTGTTATATTTATAACACTATGTTATTTCTTTTACTAACAAAACAAGCGTACTGGAGGGGTGTTATGTTGGATATCTTACGTAAAAATTCTAGGCACTGGCTGGTTGTGGGCCTAATGGCCATCGTCGTAGTTGGTTTGACCGCGTTCTTTGGTTATTCCGCAAGGGATACAAAGGGTGGACAGGCTTACGCAGCAAAGGTCGGGGCTGATACCATAAAAATGGGAGAGTACATTACCAGATACAGGAATGTAGTGGAAATGTATCGCAAGAGATTAGGACCGGACTTTAGTGAAAAGTTACTTGAACCTTTGAACATAAAATTCCAGATATTGTCTGGGATGGTCGTTGATAGGATAATCTATCAGGAAGCCAAGAACAATGGTCTGGACGTATGCAAGGACGAGCTCAGGGACAGCATCGCCAACGTTCCGTATTTCCAGAAAGACGGCAAATTCAGCA
Organism: bacterium; assembly: GCA_037128035.1. Lineage (GTDB taxonomy): Bacteria > Bdellovibrionota > JAFGOL01 > JAFGOL01 > JAFGOL01 > JAPLFT01. The sequence goes on from JBAXXF010000079.1 coordinate 3,326, forward strand.
TGGATTATTACAAAGGGATGCTTTCATATAATAGGATGACCGCTAACGAGTTCGAGAACATACAGAGAAGAGAGATGCTAAGAGAAAAGATGAAGGGAATAATCATCGGTTCTTCCAAAGTATCAGAGGACGAGCTCAAAGAAGCATATAAGGTCAACAATCAGAAGATAAAGGTATCCTATATACTGGTAAATGAACCTGCTAACGCTGTTTCTATACAGGTTAAGGACGAGGAAGTGAAAGGTTTCCTTGCAAGCGAAGAAGGTAAAAAAGAGACACAGGATTACTACACAAAACACAATTCAACTTTTGTGGACCCAAAGAAAAAAGACAAATCCGTTGTTAAGTTTGACGACGTTAAACAGGATATAGCCAAGATGATCCTTTCTAGAAAAAAAGAAGGGCAGGCTGTTGATGCAAGAATAGAGCAGGCTTTAAAAGCTACAGATATAAAGAAGGCCGCAGCAGAACTTAAAGCAAAAGTAGAGACCACCACTCCTTTCTCAAGAAAGGAGAGCAGTATCCCTCAACTCTTTGGTTCTAACACCAACGACGTGCTATGGATGTTCGGTTTGAATGGATCAAAGTTATATAAGAGAGAGATCGGCGGTAAGGTTTATATAATAACCGCGATAGGCGGAGAAAAAACTAAGTCTGAGATCCCTGCTAAAGATCATGACTCTTTCAGGAACAGTTACCTTGGAGAAAGAGGCAACGCGGAATTCATGGCTTACCTGGACGGACTGAAGAAGAAATGGTCCAAAAAGGTGACATACTCTCCTGTGTTGTTGAAAGACATTAGGCAGGGAGCGGAAGAATAAGGGGAATATGCTCTTAAACTTTTTCCTTTTGATCTCTTTGTTCATTAATCCAGCCCATCCGTTGGGACGGGCGGTCGTGTCAGCAGGTTCAAAGGACATAGTCTCCATGTGGCAACTTGAGCCCCATGAAAAGACCTTTGCTCATCTTGATGACATAAGAAGACAGATATACGATACGCTCTTTGAGATAGACGATAAAGGACTGGCAAAAGAGAGTCTTGCAGAGAGCTGTACAATAGTTTCCACTAAAGAAGATATAGAGAACAACGTCAATATCGTTTTAACTTGTAAGATAAGGACAGGCGTATTCTTCCATGACGGTATTGAATTAACGTCAAAGGATGTAGAGTTCTCCATCAATAGGTTAAAGACCTCAAAGACACTTTCTTCCTATTACGACATAATGGAAAGTTGTACAGCGCCGGATAAATACAATATCAATTTCGTACTTAAATATAAGGCCCCTGATGTGGTTTCAACAAGGGATTGGCTCTTGGAAAGGTTTAAAAGAGTGTTGGCCACTACAGGTTATATAGTAAGGGCCAGATACTTTGAGGGTAACCTTAATTGGGCGATAGAATATCCAGTCGGCACAGGGCCTTTTTATTTTGTTGATTGGAAGATCTGGGATAAGAACGAAGGCCGTTCACAGATAATATTGGCCAAGAATAAATCATATTGGAAAAAGGATTATCCAAAGCTGGACCAAGTTATCTTTAGGTTCCTTCCATCCAGTATGTGGGCAAAGCAGATGAAGGATGGCTTCCTCTCCATGGTCATAAGACCTAACGCTAGGGACTATGATCTGTTCACTGAACAGAACAAGGACAAGGGGCTTGCAAAGATATCTAAACGTCTAAGATACTCGTACCAGTACCTGCTATTCAGCCCGTTCTCAAAGTATTTCCAGTCCAAGGACCTCAAGAGAGCCCTGTTGAACACTGTTAACAGAGAGGCACTCTCCAAGTCCATGGGTTCCACTGTGATGATAAATTCTGGCAGGGCGCTTTATGCCAGCACGGTATTTCCAGAGAAGTTCCCGGTCCTTAAATATAAACCAAGGGCCGCAAGAGAAGCCGTCCTTGATTATTTGAAGTCCAGAAAAAGCAAGATCAAGGATTATATGAATATCAATATCCTTGTCGCAGATAGGATAGAGGACCTCTTAGTTGCGGAAGAATTAAGACGACAGTTGTATTCTGTGGGCTTTGTATTAAAGGTAACTAAGCTTTCTTCCGAGAACTACAACATCGCGATAAATAAAGAGACCTTTGAGCCATATGATCTGCTTCTTTATAGCGTAGATGAAAATCCAAATTATACGACACCTTCAGTAAGGAATATATTAAGCTACGGTGGGGTCCAGCTCTACCAGCGCTCCATGGTCTATATACTGTCAAGGCCAGATGCGGAGAGCACCATAGAACCATACGCTGTCAATATGAGCAGTTTCGTACCACCATCAGAAGGGCCTATAAGCCTGTTTAGTGCAGAATAAGGGGAGCCTCAATAATGAAAAAATACTTATTACTTATGGTATTATTTGGTCTGGTCGGCGTAAAAAGTATATGTGCCCAAGACGTAAAAAAGACAGAAGAGCCTGGCTTTTGTAATGTAAGTGATGATCCTAACAAAAAATCACCATGCAACGTGGAAGGCGGTTTTTTTACAAAGGAAGAAGTAAAGGACGTAGTTAAAAAGGATTCGCATCCAGTAGATGCCATCCATAAAGAAATGTTTGAAGGTAAGGTCCATCTTTATCTGTTCTACGCCTATGATTGTCCTCACTGCAAAAAAGCTCATGAGTTCCTAGAAGAACTAAAAAAACAATATCCAGACCTTGATGTCATGCAATATGAGATAAAGAACAACCAGGACAATCTGAAGTTCTTTCAATTCGTAGCAAAGAGCTACGATGTACCACTTCAGGGCGTTCCGACTATCTTTATAGGTGACAAGAGCTTTGTAGGTTTTGATGAGAACGTCACCTGTACCGCTATTATAAAAGAAGTAAGACGACTTAAAGGCTTTAAGGATTCTTGTGAAAGTTCAGAGATAGACGTGCCTATGATAGGTACGATCAACATACACACGATATCACTTCCTATGTTCACTGTTTATGTCGGCTTACTG
>JBAXXF010000080.1:0-6267 GCA_037128035.1 bacterium
GAGTAAGCACTCTTACCTCCGGTAGCACAAGTTGCTTGTGTGACTCTGGCTACTTATGGAACACGGGTATGTGCAGATCATGTACTACTGCTCAGTGCCCTGCGAACACATGGTCCACCACCGGGTATCAGAATACCAGTTGCAGTTGCACGGCTTGTAGCTCCATGCCGGGTAGCACTGGCGCAAGTACCGACGGTAATACCCTTCATACGACTGGTAGCACTCAATGTGCCTGCGACTCAACACATGTATGGAAAGCAAGCACGCACCAGTGTGTAGCATGCGGTGGAGCAGGCCAGACTTGCTGTTCTAATTCTTGGTGCGATACATCTGATGAAGACCTAGTTTGCAACAGTGGCGTTTGCCATCCATCATGCTTTAAGGAAGGGACAAAGGTCCAAACACCTAACGGTGACGTTAATATAGAAAAGATAAAAGCAGGGGACAGCGTATATTCATACAGCGAAAAGGCTAAGAAGCTGGTGGTAAGCAAAGTGAAAGAACTACTTATCCATAAGAACTTTAAGGACCCTGCTGTAGTATTAGTCCTAGAGAATGGGATCAAGCTTGATGTAACAAAGAGCCATCGCTTCTATTCACCAAAGGATAAAAAATATCACAAGCTTGGAAAATTCAAGGTTGGAGATAAAGTCTTGTTGTATAAAGACTCCGTCGCTAAAGAAGTGCTCATAAAGAGCATGGAGCCACAGGAACCTTTCCCTGTATCGTACAACCTTGAGTTAGAGGATGGTCCTCATAATTATTTGGTTGAAGGGATAATTGTACACAACCAAAAGTAATAGTGAACTATACGAACGTTTTTAAGTAATTCCAAAGGACCTTTTCTGCATTAAGGCTGTAGTGTTCCAGCTCTTCCTTTGTGGAACTTACCTGGTCGCCATGTAGTCTATCTAAGAGAGTACAGCAGATCGCAGAGAACCTTGGAAAGCCCCAGTGATTTAAGAGCCCTGCCATCATCGGTGTTTCCATTTCTATGTTCTTTACCCCAAAGCTTGCCGCTTTTTTGAGCCAGTCTATTTTTGCCTTTTCGTCACACATAGCTATTGCACCGTCTATTCTATTCTGTTCTATATAAAAGCTATCACCACCTATTGTTTTCCCTTTTACGATATTGATCTTTTCCATGGCGCTCGCTTTTATTATTTCATCTATACATTTTTCTGGGAACTTAGGATCAAAGTAATATTCCTCTCCTGTAACGAACAATCTGTAAGGTTTAAGATCGGGCAATACTGCCTCAGTTGAGATAACGACGCTACCAGGAGCTATACCTATCCCGCCGCTGGTCCCTACCCTGCACCAAAACACTTTCTCTATTTCGCTTAAATTACCTTTCTTAACAAAATAAACTAACTTCATCAGCTCTTGAATAGCAATGGACATACTCGGCATTCCCATCCCGTGAGAAGAAAAGAGAACGCCATTCGTATAATACACAGTGAAACGTTCATCCTTTGGGAATTTTAGTAAAGGAGTATTTTTATTATTCGCAGACCAGTGCTCAGCCATACGTTTTATCCTGTGAGAAGAGCCTCCAAGCACTATGGCCTTAAGGTCCTTAACTGAATTAAGGATCTCGTCGGAGCTAGAGATACCAAAGTGGTAGAGATGGTCGACGATATCACCTTTCAACACTCTGTCCAAATGGCTTTTATTTATATTTTCGACTTTCATGATCAGCATAATACCTCAAAAAAAGGTAAACGGCCTTTACAAATTGTTCACGTTAGATGAAAATTATCATATGGGCAAACTGCTTTTGGCCTTAACCTTTTTGAGCACCGCTTTCTTGTTTGCAGAAGAAAGAGCAGACCTCTATGACGTAATACAGCCAACTGGTTCAATAGTCTCCATCGGCATAGAACCCGAGTTGGATTATGTACCTAATTCAGCTACTACATATTTTCATTTCGATATCGGTGCTACAGAGAACATGGATATAAACCTGAAGTACGGCGTTACAACTCACACTAAACCGTATTATGGCGCACACCTAGAGTATCACTTCAACAAGGATAGCGTCGTTAATTTAGCGGCAAGCACAGGGTTCCACTACAGGGATGGCGTACTGTTCGATATAACCCCCGTGTTAGGCCATGATTTTACGAGCTGCTCAATAGCCACTGGGCCAGAATTCAATTGGAAGTTCACCAATAATAAGCAGTGGATGCTAGATTGGTTTTTTGGAATATCTTTCACATTACCAAAGTCTATGTCGATTTCTGCAAATGTAGGGGTCCCTATATATAATGATACCTACTGGATTTCGCTGGCCTGGTTTACAAACATATAGCTAAGGATCACAAAAATAATCTAATAATTTCAGAGCGTTATCCCTTCAAAAAATTAGCTAAACACCTTATTATTTATACTTGACACACCGTCCACTATGTGCTATTATTACCATATAGTATAGAAACCTTAAAGAGGGTAGGGCAATAAAATGAACAGACTATTAATGGTAATGGCGTCCATACTTGGAGCGTTAATTTTAACATCTTGTTCAAGTCATTCAGCATCGGGACTTTCCGGCCTAGATGGACTAGACACTTCATCTGAAAAAGCTTTATATTTCAGCATCAGCGATCTAAGAACAACTATGTATGGATCAGATGATATCTGCACAAAGTTGAAAGCGCTAAGGGCTACAGATGATCTGGCTGCTCAAATTCCTGGAGCAACGGTCATCATGTCAGAGCTATCGTTTAAGAAAGTCATCGCAATAGACTATGCAAGAGACACTCTAGATGTATTTATGCAGGATAAAGAGGTATTGAAAGCCAAATATGAGGCCTTTATAAACGATAAGCTTGGTGAAGGGACATGGGAAGAATTTCAGGCAGCAGAAGACGAGCAGGCTAAGATCGATATCCTTGGTCCTCTGACTGCCGGTCAGATGACTCAATTTATTTATCCGGACTGCGATTCATCGCTAGTGCTAATGGGTCTATCGGCGTTCATAAACGACACATTCAATAATCTAACTAATTACGGATTTAATACTGCAGTAGATTCTACAAATAAAATACTTGATAGCAAATTGGTACAGCTAACTGCAGATGAAATTGCGGCTGATAAGGAGAAAGTATCCTGTATCGTAGATATTAAAGACTATCTCGCCAACACGGCTATGCCTCAGTTTACGACTTTAATAGAAAATCCGGCCACTACAGTAACTCAGGGTATGGATTTCTTTGCTGGGCTAAAGGACTCTGAAGGCTTTGCTTGCACAAGTAAAGCATTTCCTGCTAAGGCCGATAATGCTGCAACTAAGTAAGTAATTAGAAATAAGATCTTAATGTGCCAGCAGGTCGCTTAGCGGCCTGCTGGCTTTTCTTTTATACTTTTATATAACATTGTTGTACTATCCATTTATGCCCACTAGAAAAGTAATATATGCCATTTCATTACTTGTGCTTATCGTCTCTACCTATTTTACTATAAAATTATTTTCCAATATCACACCTGAATTTTATAGTTTGCTACCACGTGACTCTAAAGTCGTTCAAGACATAAACGTTGCAGACAAAAGGTATCCAGCTAAAGAGACTATTATAATCTTTGTTTATCCAAATGATCCAAACAGCGGTAGGCGATTTGTGGAATCCCTATCCAAAGAACTTAGCTCAGACGCAAATAGATCAAAGATAAAGAACGTAATGTATGAGCTTAGGGAAGAAATAGCTTTTGTAAAGGGACACCAGCCTCTTTATAATGAGCTCTATGACTTTCAAAGATTAAAGCAAACCCTTGCAAAAGAAAAGCCTGGCAAAAGATCATATTTTGAAGACATGTACATGACCTTGATCAACTGGGCAAAAGCCGTGATCTATGGCCCGATCTTAAATTTGCCCGACGGGTACATCTCTACAAATAAAAGCCCATCCACCATGGCTATGCTCATTTTCCCAAAAGGTTCTGTACACGGTGTAGCAGAAGCAAAAGAACTTATGAAGGTTATAACAGGTGCTGTTAAAAAAGTTAACCGCGGTTTCTTACAGGCACCTTCCGTAGAGTATGCAGGCTTTGCAGTTGAGATAATAGATGAATACAGCGCACTGATGGATGACCTGATGGTGTCCATAGCTATAACCATTATGCTAGTCGTTGGTCTGTTGTTATGGTTCTACAGGACGTGGAAGCTAATAGTACCTCTGTTATATTCTCTATTCTTCGGCACAGCACTATGCTTTGGTATCTCATATTTTGTCTTTGGTAGTTTAAATTATAACACGGCGTTCCTATGCGCGATAGTTATTGGCAACGGCATAAACTCCGGTGTTATTTTTCTTTCATATTATATTTCAAAATACAAAGAGAACCCAGATGTACGCTCAGCAACAAAATATGCTTGGGATAACAGTTTTAAACCAACACTTATAGCTTCCTTGGCCTCTGCACTTACCTTTGCCAGTCTTATATACTCCGATCTTAGAGGCTTCAGGGAGTTCGGATGGATCGGCCTTGCAGGCTTGCTATTATGTTGGGCAGCATCATATTCGGTCCTGCCAATGATGCTTGGTTTTAATATTTTTAAACTCGAAAAAGATTACCTTGATAAATATAAGACGCCGTTAATCGATATATTTGGCAACTGCTTAATATTCATTAAGCGTTATTATAAAGTAACAGCTATAACTGCTATAGCATTGTGCATCGGTAGCATCGCATATTTAGCTGCGCAAGATCAATATGGATACCTTGAAAAAGACACGAACAAAATAAGGGGTAAGAACAGTTACCAAAATAAACACCTTCATTACAGGGAGCAGCTTATAGACATCGGGCTGGATGGATACTTTTTCCCTTCCTTTTTCATACTTACCAATAGTCAAGATGATGCGGAGACCATTAAAAAGAAACTTTCTCACAATGTCTCATTAAAAAAAGTGGCCCCTCGCCTAAAATTCGACAGTATAACTTCTTTCATCCCAAAGGATCAGGAAGAAAAGATAAGACTTGCTGAAAAAATAAGGACCCTTAGCAAAGCAAATCCTAAGATAGCTATTCCAAACAGCTCACAGCAAGAACTTTTAAAAGAGATAAACAACATCGGAAAGCTGGAGCCTATCACACAAGATAATCTTCCCCCAAGGATCAGAGAATTATTCCAAGAGTCAGATGGTCGAGTAGGCACTGTAGTAACGGCTGCCGTGGATAACCAGGATTTCCTTGATAAGAACATTGTAAGGAACATCTTTATAATGGATAGGATAACTAAAACGGCAGATGAAACTTTAGGGAAGAATAATTATCATCTCTTTGGACTTGTGCCAGTACTAACAGAGGTCATGCGAATAATGTTACGAGACTGGCTACCGATAGTATTGCTATCACTGCTCTTTGTAGTGGCCGTATTGATCGCTTTCTACAGGGATATAAAGATAATCTCTTTGAGCCTAATAAGTTTTATTTTTTCAACATCTTTGTTCCTAGCACTTATACCTCTGCTTGGGACCAAAATAAATATCCTAAGTTTTATCGCAATACCGATAACGATAGGCATCTGTGTTGATTACTCTGCTAACGTCATCCAGGTCCTTCATAAGGACACCTTCAACAAAGTCGCGCCATTCGTATTGCTTGCAAGTTTAACCACGATAGTCGGCTATATCTCTTTGCTATTCGTTAAACAGCAGTCTGTCTTCAACTTTGGATTGCTCTGCATAAGAGGCGAGTTGATGGCACTAGTGGGGGCCTTTGTTCTGGTCCCTGCACTATTCATGTTATTCTTTAAAAAGAATTGAATTAGAAAAATGGGGTGAATGAGGGGACTTGAACCCCCGACAACCGGAACCACAATCCGGGGCTCTACCAAACTGAGCTACACTCACCACCTGTGGTAGAAGAAATATGGTACGCCCGGCAGGATTCGAACCTGCGACCTACGGATTAGAAATCCGGTGCTCTATCCAGCTGAGCTACGGGCGCACGCATTTGGAAACATCAAGTTTATATGCTACCTGATACAATGATGCAATATTTTTTTTATTGACCTAAGTTGTGGCGTCATGGCCGCTTTTCAGCGACTATAAAGATCCTAATATATCCTCTTTATCTTTTTGCCAGTGCCCTTTACCTTAACTTCTGCCAAGCTTGGTTTAAAAGCTACTGGTTTTCTGCCAAAGCAGATACCCATAGCCTCGTAAAGAGAGATATCGTCAAGGTCTACATAACGTTGCTCGATAGCTTCTTTTGAAGGCATATAGGAAATCACCTGCCCATCCACACCGACCACGGTAACAC
>JBAXXF010000081.1:0-6233 GCA_037128035.1 bacterium
CAGTTAGAATACATTCCGTTACTAAGCACACAAAGACTGGCAGACGAGCCCTGTGGCCCAGGGGTAAGAACAGCATCAAATGATTTATTAATAACTATATCGACTTCCACCATGTTGGTGTCGAATTGTCGTCTTAAAGTTACAGCCAATGCACCAGCAGGCATATTCACAGGGGCAACGCCTGGATCCTGCCAGAACAATTCGTTCTTATTATTATTTATAGTACAATTATTACCGCAATCCTCTCCAGTATAAACTATATCAAATTTTACATTGCTGGACGTCGTCCATCTAGCAAAGGCGGTCTTGACCTGGTCAACCCATTGTCCATTTTTAAGTTCCTGTGCATTAACTGGGGCCATTGTACTTGAAAAAAGTATAGTAGCACTTGAGTCAGCCCAGCGACCTGAGGACAGATTAAAACTATAGACAGTATTGATACCTGACAACAGGATAAAGATTAGTGTCATCATTTAGTTCTTTTGATATCCTTGTACTTTCTTGATAAAACTATCCAGCCTTACAGCTCCTGAAACCGATTGATCAACATATATCATATTATAGTACTCGCTCTCGCAGGGTATGACATTCTTATTACCAGCAGGATCAGGTACCACTCTCATACATCCCTGATTAGCGCCGTAAATGTCATAATCATTCCCCCTCTTTTCTAGAAAGAGAACATATTCTCCTCCTACTGTGAGGTATGGAAAACCTGGCATATCCATGCTCTCTCGCCCTATCTTGCCGCCAAGTACTTTTATGTTAACAGTGTCTGAACTTATGATATTCGCTTTTATATATCCGGTATCGCTTATCTTAAAGGTATAGTCCGTGTAGATGATACCAGAGATCCTTTCGCAACTCGAAGATTGCACAGCACCATGCACTATGGCCTTGGATTCATTGACTATAACGCCAGCTGGTATGGAGACCATAACCATTGGATGAGCGCTATTTATTAAAAAAAATAGCATCGCTAAAAACACAGTGGACCTCCAAAAACATGTTTACCCGTAAAAATTTTAGGAGTATTTTCTGGTCTTGTAAAGATGTTTTCCCCCGTGCGGGCAAATCCGGAGGTATTTATGAAAATGAAGCTAAGCACTCCTACAGCAGAGGAATTAAAAGCTATGGATTTTTCCTCGTGGGGCACCTGGGAATGTGGAGTAAGTACCTTCCCTTGGTCATATGATGCCACGGAAACCTGCTACATCCTTGATGGGCGCGCAACGGTTGAAGCCTCAGGAGAAAAAATTGAGTTCAAAAAAGGGGATATAGTCGTCTTCCCAAAAGGTCTCAACTGCACCTGGACGGTAATAAAGCCGATAAAAAAATACTATAAGTTCAGTTAATAGGGGCCACAACAGAGTGAAAGATTCAAGAGTAAGAATAAGCACGCCACCCGCCGTTGATCTAAGGAACTGTCCATCCTGCAGACATAAGCAGGCCAGTAGCAACATGGAATGTGAGGCTTGCGGCATAATTTTTTCAAAATACATGGAGTACTCGCCTCTTAAAGCTAGCCTGAATAGGTTCATGTCCCCATCAGAGATATCGGACATAAGAGATACACAACAGCGCTTCACCAAGGTAAAACACGATGTAGAATCAAAGGTAGAGCTCATTGTCCATTGTCATAAAAACAAATTATTGGACCTTGCGGCACATCATTTGCGACAGGAAAACGATAGAAGTGGAATGGATGCCATAAAGAAGCTGGTGTCATCAAATTATACTGAGCAGGACCAAGGTAATTTTTTGAAATTCGTGAACGCTATATCCAGGCCCTCGATAATGATACCGATCGTCCTTTTATTAATGTTGTCCGTTATGGCGATACTGATGCACTAGACCGTTAATGATCACACCTTATAACGGCTGCTGCTACTTCTGATGCTCCGTATCCTTCTGTGTCCATTATTTTGGCTTTTATACCGATGTTGTCAGTCATACATGGCAGGGTTATATCTGCTGACGCATCGCTTGTTACTATTAAGTGGCATACAGCGTCTTCAGGGTCAGGATCAAAGCCATCATCTATATAATTAAAACACAAGGTCACCTCGCCCATATCCCCTGGAATACCAATGATGACATGTGCAAGTCCTCCTCCTACAATACTACCCTGAGTGAATGTAAGTTTTGGAGCTATATACTTTAGAACAAGTTCTACTGTAGGGCTAACCAACATACCTTTATCGTCCAGTAATGAAGCTTTTATAGATACTTCTTTTTTGCCATCATATGCAAGGGTAAAAGGGTCTGCATATTTACTTGAATTAAGGTCAGGCACTGATCCATCTGTGGTGTAATAGATGCTGTACTCCGCAGTATTTATTCTCCTCATTGTTATCTCTACGCCCAGATCCAAAGCTATTGTAGCAACGGATAGGTCCTTTAAGATCTCAAGACCGACTCCGTCAGCGTTAGTCTGGCTAGTGCCAGCTGTCGTTGTAGCATCAGCGGGTTCTGTGCCCTTTACATCGCGCAACTCTCCACAGGAAAACATTAAAAACAAAAATGCCGAGGCAGCAAACATTGATCTTGTAGTCATAGCCCTTAACTCCTGTTTGATTTATATTATTTGAGCATTATAAGTTATAATAGTTATTTTGTCAACAATTATGTGTACAAGTCCAAATACTTCAATAAAATCAATACATATTTCTACTTATTGGCTTGATTAGATAGCAGCGGACGCGGCAAACTCTACCTTACCTTCAAAGATATCAACGCTTACTGTTTCTACTTTGATGTCATCACCCAGTTTGTAGACCACATTCGTACGTTTGCCTTTAGCTGCCATCTTTGACGGATCAAAAACAAAATGATCAAAACCAAGTTTAGAAAATGGTAGGTATCCTTCTACGAACACATCCTTTAGTTGAACGAACATGCCATAATCGTTGAGACCAGTTATTTCCGCCAAGAATTTTTGACCTATCTTGTCTTCCATATAACGAGCCTGCTTGATCCTTGTTATGCTACGTTCCGCTTCCATTGCATTAACTTCGCCCTGACTGCAAATATCGGCAAGATGTTTTAGGGCTTTTTCATCGTAATACGTGGCACCCTTCAAAAGTCTGTGGACAATAAGGTCTGGATATCTGCGTATCGGCGACGTAAAATGCGTGTAATCCGGAAGTGCCAATGCAAAATGCCCAAGGTCCTTTGCATTTGAATATTCGGCCTTTCTTAAACTTCTTAGAAGCATCTTGTGTAATAATGCATGTGCTGGATGTTTTTTTATCTGTTCAAGATAGCTTGAGATCTCAGCGGCGTCATCCCATGCAGGGTTAAAAGCCACTTTATACATTTTGGCTATATCGGAATAACTTTTTAGCTTCTCTGGATCTGGTTTGTCATGGACCCTGAACACGCCCTTACCTGTTTGTTTTAACTTTTTTGCGGTCTGTATGTTGGCTGCGATCATGAACTCTTCTATAAGTGAATGAGAGTCCCAAACCGCGCGCTTTTTTATATCTTTTATGTCGCCTTTTTCATCAACTATGACCTCAGGCTCTGGGACATCAAGGAAAAGAGTTCCTCTGCCTTTGCTATTCTTTCTTAATATTGAATAAAGGGTGAACATCCCTTTTACCATCTTCTTAACTTTTGGGTCTATTTTAGAGACGTCCATGTCAGCAGGATCAGCCTCGTTAAAATCTGGCTTGATTATCTTTTGTGCCTGTTCATATGTAAGACGGTAATTACTTCGTATTACTGATGAATAGATGCTTGTCTTTTTTACAGTCCCGTTCTTGTCAAAAAGCATCTCTGCCGTCATGGCATAGCGATAGCGATCCGGCTTAAGACAACAGACTTCATTTGAAAGACTTTCTGGGAGCATAGGGATGGCTCTGTCCGGAAAATAGACGCTGGTAGTCCTCTTTTGTGCTTCCTTGTCTATTGCGGAATCAAGAATGACATAATGTGAAACGTCCGCTATTGAAACGCAAAGCAGATGATTCTCACCCTGGAGTGCGTAAGAGACTGCATCATCAAAATCGCGGGCCGTCTTACCATCTATGGTGACCGTTGGAAAAAAGCTAAGGTTCTTTCTCTTTAAGCCTTTTTCATCCGTAAAGATCTTTTCCTTATATTGAAGTTCATCCTGTGACGGCTCTGTTATCTGCACCGCTTCTTTTAGAACAGCCTCTGGAAATTCCTCCGTTATCTTATATTCATTAAGGACTATATACGTATCTGCATCTATGATCTTAACTATCTCACCGTAAGCAGGCGCTCTGCCTTCTGGCCATTTCTTGATCTCAACCTCAACCCAATCGCCCTTTCTTGCACCGCTAAGACGTCCCCGCTGTATCATTATTATCTCAAGGCTCTTCCTTAGTTCAACAGCAAAACTTCCACCCTGCTGTATCAATTTCCCTATTGCATGTGAATCCCTTCTTGAAACAAATTCAACGAATTTCCCATATGATTTTCTTTGGGTGGCACCGTAGAATTTTTGTACCTTTACAATATCCCCGTTCATGACGCCGTTCCACATAGCCTCGTGTTTGTCCATATAGACGTCATCATTGGAATCCATTGATGAGACAAAACCAAAACCTTCTATGTTCTTTATAAAGCGACCCACAACAAATTCGTTAGTGGCTTTACCGCCCTTTTGTCCCCTGCTTTGTTGAGCTTTTACCTGTTGTCCCTTCACTGGGTGTCCAGGCACCGGCGGCCTAGCGCCTTTAGCTGGTCTAGGCCCTCTTTTGGGCTCGCCCCTTGAGGCATCGGGTTTACGCGCGGCTTTTTCTGCTCGTGCGTTCTCAGCCAATACGGACTTGGCAGACACATATCTTTCGTATCCCAACCTATAAAGATATCCTGTATTGGTGAGTGACTGCAAATGCGGCATCAATTTTTTTCTGGCTTTCGTGGTTATCTTGAAATGTTCGACCAGCTCTGTGAGTGTGAATTCTTTCTCTGGGTCCGAATCGAAAAGTTCTAGTATTTCTTGTTTCCTTACGCTCATTATTTAACCTGTAACATCCTATCCAGCGCCGTTCTGGCCCTGTTCATTAATTTTTCGTCTAATTTTATCTCGTACCTCATTAGTTCTAGGGATTCTTCCACCAGATCTATTGTGTTCTTCTTCATGTTAACACAGGTCATCTTATTAAGGTGATAAAACTTTCTGTCTGGGTACTTATTTTGTAGAGGGTAATTAATACCCTGCTCGGTCACTATTATAAATTCCTTATCAGGTAGGTCCTTTACTGCCCGCACCATTCCACTGGTAGACAAGACGTGGTCAGCAAGAGCTATCACCTCTGTCTTGCACTCCGGATGCACCATTACCACAGCCCCAGGGTGCAGGTCCTTTAACACTTTTACCTCTTCGCTTGTAACAAAGGCATGTACAAAACAATACCCCTGCCAGAGTACAAAATTATCCCTTTTAAGACTATTCTTAACATAGGTCCCCAGGTTCATATCAGGGATAAAGATGACGCCCTTATCCTTTGGTAAGGACTCTACGACTTTTATAGCGTTGGATGAGGTACAACATATATCACTTTCAGCTTTCACTTCAGCTGAACTATTAACATAACAAACAACTGCATAGCCTGGATATTTCGCCTTTAGCCTTTTTACATCCTCTGCTGTTATCATATCCGCCATGGGGCAACCAGCATCGGGAGCTGGCATCAGCACTGTTTTTTCTGGAGATATTATCTTTGCGGTCTCTGCCATGAATTTTACGCCACAAAAAAGTATAATATCAGCTTTGGTCTCTTTTGCCTTGAATGAAAGATCTAGGCTGTCACCAACAAAATCAGCAACGTCCTGTATCTCTGGTCTCTGATAACTGTGCGCCAAAATAACGGCCTTACGTTCTTTCTTTAACTCAAGTATCTTCCTTTTTACATCATCAAGTCTCAAACCAAGTCTCCTTTTGCTATGTGCGCCCAGCGGGGCTCGAACCCGCGACCTTCAGCTTCGGAGGCTAACGCTCTAATCCAACTGAGCTACGGGCGCAAACTGATCAGTGTTGATGTTCCTACATAAACAATAATAAGTAAATACGTTGTTGTTATACTAGACTATTTCTAAATATGTACTTTTAGAAACGATTCGCTTTTTGCCCGTTCTAAATCTCTACTCATTAAAATCCATGTTGGGGCGTTACATTATACCAACTTGTATATATGGGCCTTATAAACCATTTCGCAAAGAGTGTAGTGCACATGAAGGGGCTGGAACAACAATATTTG
>JBAXXF010000082.1:0-6202 GCA_037128035.1 bacterium
AGTTTACTCAAAACAACAAGCTTCATTTTGCTAGCAGAATATTGGGAGTTGAAAAAGTCGTATAGCTCATCTCGCCCAATGCCCTTAAGTGTTCTCATATTACCGTGGTGACATTGTGTTATAGGATGGTCTTTTGAGCAAGTAAGTTGAAAGATCCTTTGTTCCCTAAGTGAATCATCCAATTTGTTCCTAGAGAACTCTGAACTTATCACCTGCTTTTCAGCTTCTATAAACTTAGACTTCAATAGCGGCGCAATAAAGAACTGCGAAAACCTATCCAAGGCCGCTTCAAAAGCTCCGTGATCTATCTCAAACCTATAATTAGTGTGTTCAAGTCCTGTTGATGCATTGAAAACACCTTGGCTGGAAGAAAGATATTCATGGAATTCACCTTTGCGTGGATATTTCTTTGTACCCATGAATGATAGATGTTCCAGAAGATGCGCCATACCCTGATGAGCTTTTGGATCCTCAAGAGAGCCTACAGCGACATCAATTGCACAAGATGATTTATTGAGAAGAGGATCGCTTATTATAAAAGCTTCTAGACCATTAGCTAATTTTATTACTTTCTTATCCATTTGCCTTTTTCATGAACGTAACAAAAGCCTTTCCCCAGCTTTTTGTTTTTATTATACTGGCATTTATCTGGTTATTCTCATCTATCACAGAATACTTGCTTTCAAGCATTACCAAGGCATCGCTGTTTACTTTAGAGAACAAGACCTTTAATAGCTCATCGTATTTTTCATATCTATAAGGAGGATCAATATAGAGGAGATCGACGTTATCTAGATTAGCGTAGTTCAGATATTCAATGGCATCTTGTTTTACGACCTTTACCTTATCAATTATCTTCAAGTGCTCTATGTTCTTTTGGGAGCATGCCAGCGCATTATGTGAGTTGTCCACAAGAGTAGCCCTTTTGGCGCCTCTGCTTATCGCTTCAAAGCTCATTACCCCAGTACCAGAAAAAAGCTCCAGCACCGTGGCATCCTGTACATCTATACCCATTGAATAAAGAACGTTGAAAATGGCCTGGCGTGTTTTTGATGATGTAGGCCTAACATCGTTGCCAGCGGGGCAAACTATCTTTCTTCCTTTAAACTCACCGCCAGTAACTATCATTAAGGGAGTATCCCCCTATCTTCCACAACACTTTTTATATTTCTTTCCGCTTCCACATGGGCAAGGATCATTTCTACCGGTCTTATCCTCTGTCCTCTTTATAGGCTCAGCTGGACCATCACCCCTGCTCATTACAAAGTTCTTCTGGAACGCTTCTTGTTGTTTTTTATATTGTTCAAGCGCAGACAGCATGTCGTTCTGTGCTACCTTTTGCGCTTCCTGCTGCTGTCTCATCTGTTCTTCTGCCTCAGCGGCGTACTGTGGCGATACTTTTATCCTGAATAATTTGCCAAGGGTACCAAGCTTGATATGATAATCAAGGTCCACGAACATATCGAAGGCTTCTTTCTTATATGCGATCAATGGATTTACCTGTGCGTAGCCTCTAAGTCCTATTCCCTCTTTAAGGTAATCAAGGTTCTTAAGGTGCTCTTTCCATAGAGTGTCCAGTGTCTGAAGGAATATTGTCCTGCATACATCAAGATATACACCCTCTGGAAGCTCAGCTATCCTCTGCTCGTAGATCATTGTAGCTTGTTCAAAAAGATATTCACCTAACCTCTTACCTGATGCAAGAAAATCGGCTTTCTTGATCTTAAAATTGAATTCTTCGTTTATCTGATTGTTAAGATCTTCATAATCCCAGCTAGCTTGGTTCTTTTCCGCTCCAACTGCTACTGTTTCAACAGCATCGCATTCTTCCCTTATAAGGTCCTGGAAGAACTCTTTAAGGTTCTCTCCCATGAGCATGCTTTTTCTCATGGAGTAGATAACTTCTCTCTGCTGGTTCATTACATCATCGTATTCAAGAAGATGTTTTCTTATATCAAAGTTATGTCCTTCAACTCTTTTTTGCGCGTTCTCTATGGCCTTACTTACGAACCTGTGCTCTATCGGTTCATTCTCATCCATCTTGAGCGTATCCATGAGCTTTAATATCCTTTCACTACCGAATATCCTCATTAGATCATCTTCAAGAGAAAGATAGAACCTGCTGGAACCTGGGTCTCCTTGACGACCGGAACGTCCCCTTAGCTGATTATCTATACGTCGTGACTCATGTCTTTCTGTTCCTATTACATGAAGCCCGCCTACCCCTGGAATGCCTTCTCCTAGTTTTATATCCGTACCACGACCCGCCATGTTGGTGGAGATCGTGACAGCGTTCCTCTGACCAGCAAGCGATATTATCTCAGCTTCTTTTTCATGATATTTAGCGTTCAAGACGTTGTGTTTTACACCCTTGGTCTTTAGCATCTTGGACAATTTTTCTGATTTCTCTATGGATATCGTACCAACAAGAACTGGCTGACCCTTTTCATGTCTGAGGATTATATCTTCCACAACAGCTTTGAACTTTGCTCTCTCGTTCTTGAAAACCTGATCAGCAAGGTCTGCTCTTACCATCGGCATATTGGTCGGTATTACGACGACCTCAAGTTTATATATCTTGCCGAACTCTGCTGCTTCTGTTGCAGCAGTACCAGTCATACCACCCAGTTTTTCATACATCCTGAAATAGTTCTGGAAGGTTATAGTCGCAAGTGTTTGGTTCTCACTCTCTACATTTACTTTTTCTTTTGCTTCCAATGCCTGGTGTAGACCTTCTGAGAACCTTCTTCCAGGTAATAGACGTCCGGTGAACTCATCAACTATAAGGACCTTGTTCTCTTGGATAACGTAGTCAACGTCCCTTTTGAAAAGTGTGTGCGCCCTTAATGCCTGCGTTACATAGTGAAGCCATTCAATGTTATGTGGCTCATATAAGTTGCCGACCTTTAATATCTTCTCTACCTTATGAACTCCGTCCTCTGTAAGAGCAACGGACTTACTTTTTTCATCTATCGTGTAATCTTTGTCTTTTATAAGTGATGGGATGAACGTATCTATGTAATAGTATTTACTTACGTCGTCATCCGTAGGACCTGAGATGATAAGAGGTGTTCTGGCCTCGTCTATCAATATGGAGTCAACTTCGTCCACTATGGCATAATGAAGTGGGCGCTGAACAAGATCAGCGGCGTCGTACTTCATGTTGTCCCTTAGATAATCGAAACCGAACTCATTGTTGGTACCGTATGTTATATCTGAAAGATATGCAGCGCGTCTATCTTCGTCGGTGACACCGTGATGGATACATCCAACCGTCATCCCGAGGAACTTATAGACCTGCCCCATCCATTGACTGTCTCTTTTTGCAAGGTAGTCGTTGACCGTTACAACGTGTACGCCCTTTCCTGTTATTGCATTAAGATATACAGGGCCTGTGGATGTAAGTGTTTTACCTTCACCAGTTCTCATCTCGGAGATCTTTCCCTGATGCAGGACCATTCCACCCATTATCTGAACATCAAAGTGTCTTTCACCCAACACACGTCTTGCCGCTTCTCTAACGACGGCAAAAGCCTCTGGTGCCAGTTGGTCCAGGGTCTCTCCATTCGTATATCTTTGTTGGAATTCTACTGTTTTGGCTTTGAGCTCATCATCAGAAAGAGGCTGTATCTGTGATTCCCAGTTATTGGTCTGATGTACAAATCCCCAGAGCTCTTTTACTGTTCTATCGTTCTGGGTACCTATAAGTTTACTAAGTATGAATCTAAGCATTACCGCTCCCGCTTGGTAAAAAGGGAGCCCTCATGTAAGAGCTCCCTTCTTGAATATCACAAATAAAAAATTTACTCAGTAACTGTTGTTTTACTTGTTGTGGTTTCTGACGTTCTTGTCTCGTCCTTCTGGATCCTTGCAGCTTTACCTTTTAGTTTTTTGATGTATGAAAGGTTCGCTCTTCTGACCTTACCTTTGCTTACAACCTCTATCTTCTCTATCATAGGGCTATAAAGCGGATAAACTCTTTCTACGCCTACGCCTTCTGATATCTTTCTAACGGTAAACGTTGAAGAGATCCCGTCGTTATGTCTTTTTAGGCAGATCCCCTGAAAAGCCTGTATCCTCTGCTTTTCTACTCCCTTAGGATCCGTCTCCTTGATTATTGAATTAACCTTCAATGTATCACCAGGGTTGAATACCGGGATGTTCTTGCTGTTAACGAATTGGTCTGTTATTTTTCTGATTCTGTTCATTGCAAACTTCTCCTTACTATTGCTAATTAGCTGCTCTGATTTATATCATAGGGATTGGGATTGCAAGAGTTTTTTTGCCTTTGATATCATCTCTTTAACGTTGTTCACAGCTGCAGTGTGGTTCTCCATCCCCAGCATTCTGGTAACCTCGTTAAACTTGGTATCTGTATCAAGCCCTTCAACCTTTACATGGGTCCTGCCACCAGACTCCTGCTTCCAGACCTTAATATGCTGGTCTGAGTACACTGCTATCTGAGGAAGATGAGTAATTACAATAACTTGATGATTTTCTGAGATCTTCTTCAGGAGACCCCCGACCTTAAAACCAACATCTCCGCCTATGCCCGCGTCAACTTCATCAAAGACCTGTATCCCATAGCCGTAGACCTCGTTCGTGGAGGCCTGCACTGCCAACATAAGGCGGGACATTTCTCCGCCCGATGCGATCTTGGAGATAGGTTTCATTGGTTCGCCAGGATTGGTCGATATCAAATAATCAACCCTATCTATCCCGCTAGCAGAAGGCTGGGCTGGACTAAAGTTAACGTGATATCCACCCTTGAACATACCAAGATCTTCTAGAATGGACTCTATTTTCTTTGAAAGTTTGTTGCTGTTCTCTTGTCTGTATTTTGATAAGGCTTGTGCCTTTGCATCATATTTTGATCTAAGCGCCTGAGCTTCTTTGCCAAGATTTATAAGTGTCTCTTCTAGATTCTCTAGGCTGGAGAGCTCCTTTTTCATCTCTTCGCAATGTTTAAGGATAGAGTCCAGGTCATCACACGCAAATTTTTTCTTTAATCTTTTGAGCTCTGACAGACGCTCTCTATTGGCTTCCAACTCTTCCTGGTCGATATCATAGCCTTTGGATAGCTTGTCAGCCTCTTTAGCTAGGTCATCAAGCTTTATGATGGCGTCGTTCAGTGTTTCAAGAAGACGTTCAACCTCAGGCTCAAAATCCCTACATCTTGAAAGCTCTGGCACCATCATATTAAGACGGCTGGAGGCAGAATCATCACCATAAGAAGACACATCCCTTACGTTGTACAAGGTCTTCAATATTGACGTAGAATGGTCTGCTCTTGAGACTATCTGTTGTAGCTCAGTTTCTTCCCCTGTCTTAAATTTGTGTTCCTCTACCTCGTTGATCTGGTATTTAAGGTAATCGACTTTCTTGAGATAGTCGTTCTGGGAATTCTTAAGTTCATTGTATTTATTTTCAACCGTCTTCCATTCAGAGTATGTTCTGGCAAGATCTTCTGTCTTATCCGTATTCTTAAGGAACCTATCTAAAAGCTCCAACTGGAACAGCGGCTGAAAAAGGCTCTGGGACTCATGTTGGCTCAAGATGGATACAAGTTTCTGCCCCATCTCTTCAAGGTATCCCTGTGTGACTATTACCCCATTTATGTATGCGCGTGATTTGCCGTTCCTCTGCAACACTCTTCTTATTATCAGCTCATCATCAACTCTGATGTCGCTATTGGATAGTTGTTCTTTTATTTCCTTTGATACATCAGATGTTTCAAATACACCCTGCACTTCACAAGTGTCTTCGCCTTCTCTTATGACCTCAACGGAAGCTCGTCCTCCAGATAAAAGGGTAAGAGCGTCTATGAGCATAGACTTACCAGCACCCGTTTCTCCGGTAATTATATTAAGCCCGGACTTAAAATCTATTTCTACGTCTTTGATTATGGCCAGGTTCTTTATTATGATCTTTGTGAGCATCTATGTTAGCCTCTTTTACCGAAAGAAAGTTTATTCCTAAGAATATTAAAATATGTAAGGTCCTTTGGGCGAACAAGCCTTAGGTTCCTGGCAAATCTTTTAATCGTTATGGTGTGGTCTTTTTTACAACAAACGCCTTTCTGCCCATCAAGTGTCACCAGTATATCGTCTATAGGGGTCTTAACTTTGACCTCTATCACGCCACTATCTGCCACCACTATTGGTCTATTGGTGAGCGTATGCGGTGATACAGGGGTTATGAC
>JBAXXF010000083.1:0-6177 GCA_037128035.1 bacterium
TAGCTGGTGACAACGATGAAAGTGAAGTCGGTCAGAAAGCAGCAAGAAAAGTCTATGAAAGATTCCACCCAAAATCCTTGCTCTACATACCAATGCAAACAGGCAAGGATTGGAACGATTTACTAAAAGAAAATAAAATAAAGGAGGGATGGTTATGAGTGATAAATTATTTCATAATAATAATGACAAGTTTGATGTTTCAGCGCTGGTAGATGAGTTGTTAAAACATGCTACATACATAAATGAGGCCGCTACTGATACGTTATATAAGTATAATGGGTCTTGTTTTGTTAGGGTTCATGACAGAGCGATCCAGCAAAAGATGATGCAATTGTGTGCCACAGGAACTACTAGGCACCAGCGTGAAGAAGTTATTGATTTACTAAAAACAAAGACTTCCTTAGATTTTAAATTCATCTCAAATCACAACAATTGTCTAAATATTAAAAACGGCATTTTTGATGTGGGAAAAATGAAGATATTTCCTAGAACTAGAGGAGATCATCCATTCTATGTTATAGATTTAGAATATGAACCTAAAGCGCTGTGTCCTAAATGGGACTCTTTTTTAATCCAAATCTTTGAAGGTGATAGAACTTTAGTAGAGATACTACAAAACATGTTTGGTTATTGTTTATTGACTGGAAATTTTCTTCAAGTTTGTTTCATCTTTGCAGGAACTGGGCAGAACGGGAAGTCAGTTACTTTAGACGTGTTAAGAGCGCTGTTAGGTGGTGACAATATCTCCTCTCTCTCCATGACTGATATTTCAGAGAAATTTAGATTAGTAGAAATGCGCTATAAGCTCGCTAATATCTGTGATGAAAGCCCTTCGAAGAAGCAAATAGATATGGATATATTTAAGAACTTAGTTAGTGGCGGAATGGTAACAGCAGAGGAAAAACAAAAGAAACCGGTTCAGTTTAAGAACACTGCCAAGATGATTTTTTCTTGTAACACAACACCACTTATGAGCGATTCAACCTTTGCGTTCCAAAGACGCCTTACGATCATTCCCTTTAGCTATCTAGTAAAGAAAGAAGAGAAAGACCCTTTCCTAACGGAAAAACTAATTGAAGAACTACCAGGAATATTTAACTGGGCATTAGTGGGGGCCTGCAGGATCTTAACGTCTAAGAGTTGGGATGATTTGTTCTATTCAGAGAAAGGTGAGGCAGCAAAAGAAGATTTTATTAGGGATAACGACAGCGTTAAAGCCTTTATAGATGAATACTGTGACGTAAAGGATCCTAAAGCTGAAGTGAACTGCTCATTGATCTATAAGGTCTACAGGAATTACACCGAAAATAACGGATATACACCTTGTTCGTCAGGTCAATTTGGAAAAAGGCTAAAAAACTATTTCCCGCACATTACCAGGGTAAGGAAAACCACGGGCGATAGGGACTATTACTATGTTGGTATTGGCCTAATAGGTGGGAGCTTCTCATCCCTAACGACCTAGATGTCTTAGTTCAATACTACTTCTTTTTAATAATAAGTTTTTCCTGAGATCTAAAGAGGAAATAACTAGGACGTCTAGGACGTAGGACGGATGGGAAAGGTAACTTTTGAAAAATTGGAGATTAATATGACGAAGGAAATTAAAAGTGGTACGAACAGTGAAGAGAGTAAGTTCTTTGACAATTTAATAACAAGTGTAGCACAGGCACATAAAACCACATTCTCTCTTGAGGAAGCAGCAGAATACTTACATATCTCTGTAGAAAGCGTTCTCTATTATTCCAAGAGGACAAGAGAGTTGAGTTATGTGCCGTTAGGGAAGGGCGAAATAGTTTTCAGAAAAGTTGACCTTGATGAATTCCTTGAGAAGAAATTAAAGAGGGGATTCATCCCAGAGGGATAACAATGAAGATAAACTATTTGTCCATAAAAGATTTTAGTAAAGTAGATGATTGCAAATATGATGGTAAAAATGTGCCCAATTGTAAGCTGGAGAAATATAGGGGAGGACTCCGTCTCTCTTATAGGTTGCCCAATGGTTTAAAGGAGTGGCATTATCTAAAAAACTCGCCCGTAAGGTCTAATGCGGTTAAACTACAGGTGTATTTAAGTGAGTTTAAAGGTCTTCTTAAGAATGGGTATTTCCCAAAAAAGGTTGTCGAAAAACTATATCGTAACCAGGGAGCATCTTTGCCAGGGGAATTGACCATAGAAAAAGCAGTAGATGACTACTATGGAGCCTACAACACTGGTAAAAGGCAAAAAAATACTAGAACTACAATAGAGGAAAGACCAGCTCTTGAGTACCTATTGAATAAATTCAAGTCAAAGTACAAGCTTAAGTACATGTCAGATTTTACAACAGGCATAGTTGTTAGAATTAACAAAGACGTAGAATCTTTTACGTGTAAGAAGTCAGGAAGAAAAATTGCCTTATCTACAGTGAAGAGCTACAAAAAGTTAATAAAAGCATTTCTTAATTGTATGGTAGACTATGACCTCTTGGATCCCGCACTGTGCAAGACGTCGAAACTTGTTCCATTAACTTACCACAATGGCAAATCAGACCCTCAGGCCTACTCAAGATTGGTTAGCATTCCTCAGGAAGTCATAGAAGCGGTAAAGAATTGCTCTTACAAGACCAGAGAATCCCTTCCTGATATGAGGAAACTCTTTGTTCTTGCATCAAAAATTGGTCCAAGAAAGACGGAACTCTTAACCTTAAGCACACATAATCTCTATCCTAGTCCTGAGTCATTTAATCAAATAAGTATATTTGATAAAGATGATTGTCCTACAAAATATGAGGTTGGTTTTACTGTTAAATCCAGAAACAGTATTCGTAAAGTTCCACTACCAGCAGAATCTATAGCGTTCATTAAATCTCAACTAAAAAAACACGAACGTCACAACGTTTATGGGGTAGTTGGGTCAAGAAGGATCAAGAATCATAAGCTCATAGAATACTCCTTTTTATTCCCTGGCTTTGACAAGGAACTTAAAAGGTGGGTTGGATTAAGGGACATTAGAAAGAGTTTTAAAAGCCTCTTGGAATATGCAATAAAAGAGGCTGGTCTTAAAGATTGTACCCAATATACGCTCCATGATTTAAGACGCACGGTAAATTTATGGTTGAGAGACGAGGATTTTACAGGAGAACAAGCAGCTTGTTGGCTGGGACACAGCCTAGAAACGAATGAGACCAGCTATCTTGCTCTGCGAGATAAGCAAGAGTTCATTCATAAAAAGAATCTTATATCAGCACAGAAATTATTTAACAAAGATGATGATCAAAAAGCACCAGATTTAGCCGCCTAAAAGTCCAAAATTTTGGGTGCAAATTGGGTGCAACGCCTTTTTTGTAATTTTTATCCATTCAAAAACGATGCCCCAAAACATAATTACTGTTCCATGTAACTTGCACGGATGCTGACTTTGAGGTATACAATTTTAGTTAATTTCAAGAGTCGGGGCGTAGCGCAGCCCGGTTTAGCGCACTTGCCTGGGGGGCAAGTGGTCGTCCGTTCAAATCGGATCGCCCCGACCAAAAGAAAAGTGAGCTTTGCGAGCGAATGAGTTTGGAGGATTTTTTGTGAAAGATAGTAAACATGAAAAAGCGACTTTTATTGTTATCTTTTTATTTGTGTTGATACTTGCCTTCAAGATGCTCTCTTCTTTTTTTGTGGCTTTAATAGTTGGTGCAATTTTAGCGTTGTCCCTGAGGCCGTTCCAAAAGAAACTTATAAGCAAAAAAATAAATCCTAAATTATCCGCATACTTGGTGTTTACCGCTCTTGTCATTATCGTCGTAGTTCCCATGGCACTTGTTGTAAGGAGCCTTATAGGGCAAGCCAGTGTGTTTCAACATTACATATTATCAAGCGATATCTCTTATAGTGCTATGTTCAGTGCTGTGGCCAAATGGCCTATTGTTAGCTCGTTTGTGTCAGATCCTTCCGTGCTTGAAGCAAAGGCAACTGAATGGGCCTATGAATTTGGAACGAATATAAGTAAATTTGCATTAAGACAGGCAGCCCAGCTTCCTGGACTTTTAATTCAAACTTTCTTTGTCCTAATTAGCTGTCTTTTCTTTCTTTTAGACGGCAAAAAATTTATTGAATTCCTGTCTGCTAGAGTACCTGCTTGCGAATATCTAAAAAAAGCCATAGGTGAATCTTTCAGGGATAGTTCAAGAAGTTCTATCTGGGCCACACTTCTAGCTGCATTATCTCATGCGCTGATAGTTTTTATCGGCTTTATATATCTTAACATTCCAGCCGCCATAATGGCATTTGGAGCGGCTTTCCTACTAGATTTTATTCCCTTCGTGGGACCAGCTCCTGTGTGGATACTTGGGGGTGTCTATCTTTATTTGAAGGGCTCCACAACTAACTTAATTATATTGATCTGTCTTGTCGTTATTTCTAGCATAGTAGAGCACGTCGTAAGGGTTGTAGTACTTAAAGGTTCCAAGGCTGGATTGCACCCATTGGTTGGCTTGATAGCTGTATTGGGTGGTTTGGAGGTCTTTGGCCTTTATGGAGTTATATTAGGTCCAGTTATAGCTACCGTAGTTATAGCTATGTTCAACGCATTGCCGCATTTTTCAGCAGGCAAGTAAGTAAAATCTATACAATATCAACGTGTTCGACTGTCATTTAAGAACATGGGCGCCAAATCCGATAAGTTAAGCGGATGGAGGGCCTTATGTTATCAAAAAAGATCTTAAGAGTATTTTGTGCGATGTTCTTTCTGTTCATCGCCGTGAATGTAGATCTATATTCACAAACAAAATGCCCCATCACTATATTAACTACTAGTTTTACTGACATGGACTGTGAAGCTTTGGGAGATTTGGCATACCCTAAGACGTGGAAAGAGGCATTAGGTTCTGAGATAGTGCCTGATGTATCGCAGACAGGTTTGGAAAAGAAGATAGACTTCCTAAGTGGAGTAATAGTTCCTGATCCTAAGACGATAAAGGACATAGTGGGGAGGCTTAATGGAGGAGGCGGTGAGGTACAATTAGCGTGGACAGATAAAATAACGGATCAGACAACTGCTGATAATGCAAAGGCGTACAAAAAGATCGCGGACGATATCATCAAGAGTTATCCTGCTTATGGCGTTGTCCTTTTGTCCAGAGATCCTTCGAACAAGGAGCTAGTTGGAAAAGAAAAACAGTACTTATTAACGGTCGTTAATCCCTATAAGGATTGGCTTGGCAGATTCTTTATCGATGATCCTAGTTTAGAATTTTTCTATTACAACTTTGATTACGAACAAGAAAACTACAAGGCCCTTAACCTCTACTATGGTGGAAGCGATTACAATTTCAGTAACGTTATCTATAAAGATGGGGGGAGGTATCTGATAGCCTCAGACAATATTCTGGCAGACACGGATTGGCAAAATAATTTAGATGAGTCATTATATAAAAGGATCATTTTTAGAGCAGCGGTCTCTAAAATAATAGATACCCCTGTTGTGGACCATGTATTCGCTGAATTGGTATTTTCGGGAACAGATCAATATGCAGAGATAAAACAGGCATTAAATAAGGCCCTGGAATTCATAGATCAGGATGTAGAGTCTGTAGTAGACCCAAAAAAGAAAGAAATAAAATTGGTAAGGGATATAAGGATAGCATGGACAGGAGATCAGGCACCTGAAGTTTACAGCTCCTATTATAATAAACTGATAAAAGATATATACGACCCACAGGGAACTCTTTTTAAAAACAAAAAATATATCGCACTGCCTTTTTTATTAACAATTAAAAAAGTGAATCACTACCTGCTTATAATTTCTCTGGTGCCTTATACGAATTACATCATAAACAGGTACAATATAGAAAAGCCTGTCGTTACTGATGAGTTCAAAGGCAAGACGGTCCTTTGTTTTGGTGATGGCAAACTGGGAGCAGGAGGTCTGCCCGTAGCAGAATACCTTAATGCATATTATGGGGCCACAGCTTATAGCTTAGATATAGCATATACTGAATTCAGCGATAAAGATAACTTGAGCCGAATGAGAATAGATCAGGACGTGTCTGTTGCAAGTACGGTCTTCTTGGATAACATCAACAAACTTATACCTGCTACAAAGAGTGGCGTTGATTACGTACTTGGTGAGGATATTCTGTGTTGCATAGCCTGTTCTGATAACCCTGCAAAACAAGCAGCAGTTAACAATCCAACAAGGTATAGTGGG
>JBAXXF010000084.1:0-6167 GCA_037128035.1 bacterium
CTTTTAAATTAACTATTCCGCCTCTATATATTATTTTACTGTTAAGCAGTGGATTCCTAATCATTCTGTGGAGTAGTCGCTCTATTAAATAATATGACTTGTATCGTTCAATAAAGTCCGTTAGGTAGGTAGCCGGAAGTTTAAAGATCGTTAAAGCCTTTGTGCTTAGCTCTTTTAATTTACTTGTCAGCGTTGTTGATGTTATGAACCTGCTGCCACTTATGGTACCAGAAAGGTCATTCACTATATTATCAACTTGTTTATCTATCCAGTTTATTTGTTCTATATCATCAACTGCACCTGGTTTGACCTTGTTTATAAAACTTTTTAGTTTGTATTGAGCCTGCAAGATGGCATATCTATCTTTTTTGGCGATGTTCAATAGCACCACTACCTGATCAAAGTCACTCTTGTTTTGAACTAACTTAATATTATATTTCTTTTCTATACCCTCCAAAAAGGTCAGCCATATCGTGTTATTCTCGTCATCTTTAAAACGACCAAAGGCAGTTAATAACGCTTCCTGATCCTCTGTTAATTTTAATGGAGGAACATTATCTGTTTTAACTGTCTTCTTGAGCTCAGGCACTACAACGCCAGTGTGCTTTTCATATATTGCATTGAATTCCTTTAGATTAGCCTTAGATAACGGCTTTTCTAATACCTTAGAGTCCTTTATAGAGATAAATAGTGGACTATCCGGCTTAGATAGGAATTTCATAACATCTTCATCGCTCATCTTAGCGCGTTTTAAGTAAACGACCAATTTGTCCATTTGACCATCTGGCAAAAGCTCTTTGGTCTTTTGAAGCTGGGCCAGTAAATTTTTGTCTTTTGCTATGTTCTTGGTCAATGAGCTACCAAAAGTAAAATATTCCATTTTTAGAAGGTTAGAATCTGAACTAATAGCTTTATAGAAATTTGAGACCTCGCCAATAAGTAAGAGGTCCAATACCAAGAATGCTCCACCCCATAACATACCGTCCAAAGCATTCTTATCGTTTTCATCCAATTTTGATACCAATTCTGAGTCTATCTTTCCAGAAGTCACCATTTGGTCCAATTGTTTTGTTATGCTCGATCTGGTCTGTATGTTCCTGCTAAGATTGTAAGCACCATATGAGGCCGTAATAGCCCACGATGTCAGCTCTGTTATTTTAAGGGCCATCAAAGTCGCTTCGGACACTACGATCAAACCTCTAGATATAAGAGCACCAGCTACACCTGTGAACAGAAGAACAACTCCAGCTACCGCTCCAACGATAGTAAACGTCTTATAAAGGTCTTTCTTATTCTGTTCTTTGAGTTTCAAAGTATCTATCCTTAGATCGATGTTCTTAAGTATGTTCAACGGCCAGAAAGTACTGGTCCCTAGATATCCTTCTGACTCAAATGTCCTAGCCGCAGCGTAAGGGGTTTTCATGGCAAAGTCTGTTATCACCTCAATAGAGTCGGATAATTCAGACTCTATTGAAGACCCATCCGATGCGAACTCAAAATTCTTGACCATTACATCTATAGTTTTTTTTGCATCTTTAGTCATCTCTTCAAGCATCGTTTTTTGTGTTTCGTCGTATACAGGCTTGAAATTTAAATATTTCATCTTATCTATCGTATCAAGTTGTGGATAGTTGTACGGCAAGCTTATGAACTTGTTCGTATCTATTGTGTTGCCCCTTAGATAGTCATAGGACAACATATAGCTCCCAACGGTATCCACTGAATATGATGGTTCAGAAAAGAATTTTGTCCTGTAATCCTCATTAGCTATTATGAACCTCGTCATCATATATTTAGACGCAATGGTATCTATCTTCTGCCAATAGCTTTTTAATCCCTCGGGATGTTTTTCCAGATATTTTGAAAGAGCCGAATTGACCCCATCACTTGTTGCTCTACCAAGGTTATCAACAGAGGACCTGTTGTAAAAAAGGTTATGCACTTTTACAGGCCCGTTTAGACCATCTACGTATATATATTGACCTGCATCACCAGCTATTATTTTACTGAGATCATCCCTAGCGGCATTTATGTCTTCAGCTAAAGAATTTATTTCATCCTTTATCTGCTGGTGGGTCTTGGGCTGAATTTTATCTTTTTTTATCTCTTCGATCTGCTCTTTGACATATTTTTTTACCAACGCTTCACATATTGAAGTTGCAAACACATCCAGTTTATCAGTGTTATCCGCCGCACAGACCGTACTTGAGATCTCTTTGCTAAAGCTGTTCTCGTCCAACGCAGAGCCACCATATACATATTTATTAACCACATATGTTTTTGTGTTATCCTTTAAAGCCTCTATGTAAATAGCCACTTGTTCCCTCTGGAACTCCCCAAGATATAAAGACGACGATTTTGTTTTAGTATCAATATTTGGGTTTGAATGGAACTCAGTGGCCTTTGTGTCCCTAAGTTTTTCTAAATAGCTCAGCCAGGCTGGAACAGGTACTACGCTCTGAAGCGTGAAAAGGCTTGGCGGTATTTTTATTTTTTTGTTCTTGTCATGATCCTCTTTCCTCTGTGTTATAGATGTAGCACCGCTGAAATCGCCGTAGTAAATGACAGAGTACTAGTATATCTCATAGTGCCCTGTATTGAATTGGCCTGTATCAGAGAACTCCTTAAGTTTTTTTTCTAGGCCTGATCTTAGTGCGGTGAATAAGAAAATCGTGTCCTGATTATTATATTTCTTGGTCGATAGGTATACATACTCTTCCAGAGAGTACAGAAGCCCCATAAGGCGGTGGAACTTCATGGTAACTGTATCACCCTCCGATGCTGTAAGTTCGTCCAGAACACAGGCTTTGTCAGATATTTTTGACTTCAGATAATTGCCCAGCTCCATTGATAAACTTATTATGGATTCCAATTGAGGATCGCTAGCTTCTGTAGCCTGACCTTTATAAGAAAAAGCTACAAATAGGTCAGTCTTTGCCTTTAAAAAAGTCTCCTCCAGCACCTTGAGATCCTGTTTTGTACAGATAGTAGGAAGCAGTGCTTTTACAGTATCTGCTTTTTTAACTGTAGCTACTGAGCCTGTTGAGCTTTGAGTACCTACAACTTTCTTGCCTGTTATTTCAACCGTGTTTAGATATTTTGTTGTCTGCTGAGAGAATGCGTATTGAGGCACGAAAAAAAAGCACACTAGTACCAATGAAGCTATGATCTGCCTAAAGTAGTAGTGATTGAGGGACTTCATTACTATTACTCTTCGGAGTTATTACTGGATATATTAGGCTATCATGACATAGACATTGGCCAACAGTCCAAGACAGACGACAACTAGTTGTTTTTATTAAGCTTTGCCCAGTTTTTCAGCAAGAACATTTCTAGCCTTGTTGAAGAAATCCAATACCGGAGTTGAGCGATATTCCGGGTAGCTCCAATATTCGACAGGATTGAACGATCCGTGCTTATAGAAAAGTGTTACCTCTGCGTATACACCATTTGTCAGATATATCCTGTGGAAAAAAGGTTTGTTGGTTGCCAAAATAATATTTTCCAAACACAAAAGCCCTGGATCTATATTGACCGTTCTTTTTCCATTACATAGATACTCTTTTTCCATTTCGTCCGTGAGCCTTTTTATCCTTACTATCTCATCCCTTTGTATAACTTCCTTATAGACGACAAATACCCTTTTTAGGTCCTTGCCCATCTCGGGCTCGTAATAATCGCTCCATACAAAGGCTATGTCCTTTGAAGTCGTAAGGAACTCGCCTATTTTCTCTTTTAATTCGTTAAGGACTTTTTTTATATCGGCCTGTGGAGAAAAAAGCACCGCCGTAAAAAGAAAGGCAGGGTGTTCAGTTCTGGGAGAGCTCATCAGGACTTATGTTCCTGCAAGAACTTTATTATCTCATCAGGTGTAGCAACAGCTGTGCCAACTTTGCCGACTACTATGGCAGCTGCCGTGTTGGCAAAATATACGCTGTCATATATGTTAGCACCGGCACTGTATGCAAGGGCAAGGGCTGCTATTACCGTGTCACCAGCTCCTGATACATCATAAACTTCTAGTGCGAAGGTAGGCATAGTATGTGGTTTTTTCTTTTTGGAAAAGACCGTCATGCCTTCTTTTCCTCTAGTAACTATCAAATATTCAAGATCGAATTTCTTTACAAGATCTTCCCCACATCTTAGCAGGGTCTTTTCGTCCTCTATCTCCACACCGCAGATCAACTTTGTCTCATCAAAGTTGGGTTTAAGAACCGTTGCGCCTTTATACAATGCTGGATCTGTATATCTACTTGGATCTATGAACACTGGCTTTTTGGCTCTGTGGCAAAGCCCAACTATCTCGCTGGCCACACCATCTTTAAAAAGTCCCTTTGCATAATCTTCCATTATAACGATATCGCATTTAGGTATCATGTCTTTGCATTTCTTAATAAGCTTGGTCTTTATATCGGCAGAAAGAGCTTTTTTATCTTCTCTGTCTATCCTCACAACATGATGAAGACGAGATGCAAGCACTCTTGTTTTATGAGTGGTTGGCCTGTTCTTATCAACTATAAGACCGTCTATATTTACTTTTATATCCTTGAGCTCTTTCTTGATTATCTCAGCGTTGCTATCGTCTCCAATTACGCCTAGCACATCACATTTGGCACCAAGGGCCACAACGTTATTAGCAACGTTAGCGCTCAATCCCAATCTGTAATAATGGTCTCTCACCTCTACGACAGGCACTGGAGCTTCTGGACTTATTTTTTTTACATCACCAACTATATAATTATCCAAGCCTACGTCACCTATAACTAGCACTCTGGATTTTTTGAGGGATCCAAGTAACTTTTCAACATCTTTGATATTCATTAAAATCCCTCCAAAAAGCTAGCTTAGAACGTCAGCCCCATTTGTTGGATGCTTTCGTCGTAGATCTTTCTTGCCTGCTCAAATACCTCATCAACACTTATGCTGTCCATGCAATTATAGTATTCGCATTTTGGACCAATGCACTTTAACTTAGCCGGACACTCTACTCTTGGAGCTATCGCAATAGACTCCTTGGAATAAGGACCCCATCTTTTTACTGACTGCACTTTTACAGGAGAGAATATGGCTACAACTGGCACTGAGGTAGCTGCGGCTATATGCATAGGTCCTGTACTTGGTCCTATGAATAACTTTGCCTCACTGATCAACGCTATTAGCTCTTTAAGGGAAAATTTTCCGGCCGTATTGTACGCTGTTCCCTTTATGTGTTGTTTTATGGCGGCAAGGACACTTGACTCAGCTTCCGTACCTGTAAGCACGATCGATAACCCTGTAGATTCTGCCAGTCTACTTGCCACTTCTGCGTAATACGCATAGCGCCAGTTGAGAGCAGAACCACCACAGCCAGGATGCACAACTATATAACCGGCGGCAGGTGCATCAAATCCCTCTCGTCTTAATATCTCATAAGCCAGCGATACATTGTTCTTAGCGACGGGTAATTCAAGTGTCGCATCAAAGGAACGTTCCTTAATGCCAAGCATATCTAAAAGGGCTAGATTGTATTCAAGCTCGTGTTGATCAACTTTAGAACGATGCTGTGAGCGCCAAGCTGTGTAGTTGAACATCCCTGATATCTTTGTCAGAGGGCCGTATCTTTCTTTTATTCCGGCTTTCTTGATTATCGCCAAAACCTCAGGATCATACACAAGCATAAGTGCTTTTTTTATTTTCAGGTCCCTAAGGTGCTGTATCAGTTGTTTCGTCCTAGAGACTTTGTTTGATCCTTCTTCAGGCTCGTAGCGAATAACAGAAGTAAGCCCAGGATAATTCTCTACTATAGGATATGCGTATGATGAGACCATCATGTACAAAGGCTCGTCTGGGAACATTTTGCTTATTGTCCTTATCACTGGAAGCGACAACACAACATCGCCGATCCTATCCGTCCTTGTTATAAGTATTCCTCTTTCTGCGTCCATAATATCTCCGTTCAAAAACCTGGTTTAATAGTTATCGCTCTGGTCTTATACTCGCCGTTGATGATCCTTTCATCGTAGTACAGCAGGTTCCAATCCTTCAAAAGGCGTGACAGCTCAAACGGTTTG
This sequence comes from bacterium, assembly GCA_037128035.1. Taxonomy (GTDB): domain Bacteria; phylum Bdellovibrionota; class JAFGOL01; order JAFGOL01; family JAFGOL01; genus JAPLFT01. The sequence continues at coordinate 6,051 of JBAXXF010000084.1, forward strand.
TAGCAGTCTTCAACCTCTATGGGACTGTTAGGGTTGTTCTTAACATGATTTACGGTAAAGCACTCTAGCAAAAGTGTTCCACCTATGACCAACCCTTTCCTTAGCTCATCCAAGATA
>JBAXXF010000085.1:0-6129 GCA_037128035.1 bacterium
GTGTCTTTGTAGGTGCTGTGAGTTTGGCGTGGATGCCTAATTTTTATAGATACATCAAGTATGCTTTATTTTACTCAGCCCCTTTGATACTTTACTCACTAAGTGGCGTTATTTTGAGTCAGTTTGACAGGATCTTGATAAACAAGTATCAAGGGAACACGTCTGCCGGCCTTTATAGCTTCGCGTACAATATTGCTCTGCTCCAGGGTGTCTTTGTAGGTGCTGTGAGTTTGGCGTGGATGCCTAATTTTTATAGATACATGGCGGATGGCCTTTTTGAAAAGATAGAGAAAGAGTCAGGGAATATAATAAGACTATACTGCCTTGCCTCTTTGTTCCTCGTCTACTTCGGTAAAGAGATAGGTCTTATACTGGCAAGGCCTAATTTTCATGACTCATTGTATCTGGTCCCAATAATAGTCTCAGGATGTCTCTTCAGCTCATTGTTCTCCTTTTATGGGTGGACGATAGCTTTTTATAAAAAGAATATCTATCTATCGATGGTCGTCCTGTTCTGCGGAACTATAAGCATATTCCTTAACGTGTTATTGATACCAAAATTTGGCTCAGTAATAGCGGCTGTTGACTCAATGATATCATACGCTGTAATGTTGATAATCGCTTGGCTCGTGAGCAGCAAACTACTAAAGTTGTATTCCATTTCTATTGTTAATATGCTCAAGATCGTTGCTGTATACATAGTCTTTACAGTTATCTATTATGGATTGATATGGTGCCATTTTCCTATCTTGCTTGAAATAATGTTCAAGCTCCTGCTCATATCGGTGTTCGTGCTCTTCTTATTCAAGAATTATATTAACCGCTTTCTAAAGAAACAGTAGGTGGGTATGAAAGATAAAATATCAAAAACTATCAACTCTTTCCTTTCTCTACTTAAAGTATTGAAAAATTCGACCATCCTTTTAAATGTGAAAGGCCTTAGAACAACTAACAAGGATTGTTTTGTCCTAGGTAACGGTCCTTCTATGAATGATGATATAAAGAAAGGGTTCAGTAAGTTCGCAAATAAAGAGATATTCGTCGCTAACTCTTTCTGCTTGTCTGATCATTATAAAACTTTAAAGCCAAAATATTATGTTCTAGCTGACCCCATCTATTGGAATGATGGATTGTGTGCCGAAAGGAATAGAGTCATGGATGGACTAGTAAGTTCGACAGAGTGGGACATCAATTTATTCGTACCTTTCTTTGCAAAAAAAAGCCGCTTTTTTGATCAACTACCAAGCAGGAATAAGCACATTAAGGTCTATTACTTCAATACTACAAATATAATGGATGGGTTCAGTGGCCTAGACTTTATGCTTTATAAAAAATATTTAGGTATGCCAGTTATACAAAATGTCTTAGTGGGTTGTGTTTACCTAGCCTTGAATATAGGTTTTAAAAAAATATATCTCCTGGGAGCTGACCACTCCTGGCACGAGCATATAGTTGTAGATGACAACAATGTTCTATGCATCCAAGATTCATACAACAGTTTTGCGGCTGGACCTAAACTTTCTCCTATGTTGCATCCAGATGGTAAGAGCTTCAAGGTAGACGAGCTGTTCTTGGCCCTGTCCAAAATGTTCAAAGCCCATGTGATACTTGAAGGATATTCAAAAACTTTAGGTGCCAAAATATACAATGTCAGTTCAAAAAGTTATATTGACGCATATGAGAGGATAAAAATAATTTAAATGTTAAAAAACCCATTAACAGTTTGGTTAAAGTGTTCCTTGAGTAAAGCATTATTGGAAACAAAAAATAGATCCAAGCATTTGCAGATAGGTTATATGAACCATGTCTCTGACTGTGACTTTGGTGTGTATAACAAGACTTACAGCAACGTATGGCTATACAAGGTCTCCTTGGGCGACTTTTCCTATATTGCAGACAATACAAGGATCAGCAGGGCTAAAATAGGCAAATTCTGCTCTATAGCTAACGATGTAAAATGTGGTCTGGGTAAACATCCTTCTTCCGGGTTTGTGTCAACTCATCCTGCTTTTTTCTCAATGCAAGAACAAGCTGGGATAACTTTTTCTGACAAAGATCATTTCGTAGAGAATGACCCAATAACGATAGGTAATGATGTCTGGATAGGGACATCCGCCATCATAATGGATGGGGTGACAATAGCTGATGGGGCGATAATAGGGGCGGGAGCAGTCGTTACAAAAGACGTTCCTCCGTACGCTATAGTTGCTGGTGTTCCAGCCAAGCTCATTAGATATAGGTTCGATCAAAAGGTAATAGATGAATTATTAAAAATAAAATGGTGGGATAAGGAGCAAGAGTGGCTTCTCTCTCATTTTAAAGCATTCCATAATGTAAGCAGTTTTATAGATCTTATAAAAAAGGAGAAATGATCATTTATGCAGAAGTTAGAAGGTGGATTGAGATTAAAAGGGATAAGTAAAACATCACAAAAAGGGTTACCTCTTATAAGTGTTATTACTTCTGTCTTTAACGGGGAAAAGACCCTTAAGCAGACCATAGAGAGTATTATCAATCAGGGCTATAAGAACATTGAATATATAATAGTGGATGCTGGCTCAAAGGACAAGACCGTCGATATACTTAAAGAGTACAGTGATAGGTTAGACTATTGGGTAAGTGAGCCGGACAAGGGTATATATGATGCCTGGAACAAGGGAGTATCCTTGGCGAAGGGTGAGTGGATAGCTTTTGTAGGTAGTGATGATATCTATTTAAAAGATGCACTACAAAACTATGTTGATTTCATAGGCGATAAGAAATTCGATTATGTTTCATCCAGGGTTGAATTAGTTAACCAAGACATGTCGAAGGTCTTGAACGTAATAGGGACTGCCTGGAAGTGGAGCGTGTTCAAGAACTATATGAACGTTGCACACGTTGGCTCTTTTCATAACCGTTCTCTTTTTGAAAGATTTGGTAAGTACAATATCGATTTTAGGATAGTAGGCGATTATGAATTCCTGTTACGTCCAAAAAGGGGGATGAATGCAGGCTTTTTAGACAAGGTCACGGTCAAGATGAGAGCCGGTGGTGGAAGTAATATAAGTTCCAGCGTGCTAAAAGAAACAATGCGTGCAAAGATAAACACAGCAGGGCGCAGTAAGCTGATCAGTTATTTTGAATACCTTGTGGGATATATCAAATTTTACCTGAGGAGATGGTTCCTTAATTATTAAAAATGAGCGATCTAAATAAATATCTTCTATACTCAACGCTACTTAGCATCTTCACAGAAGCTTTTTTTGTGACCTATGGTGTTGACCTAAAGCTCTTCTATATAGTGTTGATAGTCAACTTCACAATAATCTTGGCTTTTTATGAAGTAAAGATCAGCACCAATCACGTCTTAGTTTTGTTCTTTCTTTTTCTTAATGGCCTCTGGGGGATGACCAAGGGTTCTACTAGTTTTTACAGCTTTATTGCACAGTTCATCGGTATCTGTATAGTATCGCTGTATTATTACTCATTCTTTAGGGTCCAGAAGGTAAAAGTAGAGAAAATTTTTCAGATATACCTAAGGATATCTTTTTATCTTTCAATATACGGTGTCTTTAATTTCATCTATGGGAAATACATATTAAATAACTATTTATACAGACTACAGAGCATAATGCTTGAGCCAGCTCATTTTGTTACAATAATCATGCCGGCCTTTTATTACTATCTAGCTAGTTCAATTGAAAAGAGAAAGTTGAGTTCCCTCTTACATCTGTTGGTTTTAACGTCTGCTATAGTGCTTGGTAATTCTAGCTTAGGTTATATTGGGGTTTTGTGTTCGCTCGTACTACTTATCAAAAAGATAAATATCAAGAACCTTGTTATGGTAGCTGCTCTATCTATCATGGTCTTTGTCGGCTTTTATAAACTAAGCCCAGAATTTCAGATGAGGTTGGACGATTCTCTTTCAGTGGTCAAAAAGATCGAGTTTAAGGGGCACAACCTGAGCACCTTTGCCTTGTTCTCCAATATTTATATAGCTGAAATAAATCTATCGAACAACCCTGTCTTTGGTGGTGGCCTTGGATCTCATGTGATCGCTTATTATGAGAACATCAAGACGTTACCTGGCGTCAAGTCTTCCTTAGATTATGTTAATCATATAGGCTTGAACGCAAAGGACGCTAATTCTTTACTGATCAGGATAATATCGGAACTTGGATTGCTTTGGATAATTTTGATAATCTATTTTATATATAAATGTAGTGTGAAATATAGCCTCATAAGTAGGGCTATTATTACTTACTTCGTAATGAAGTTGCTAAGAGAGGGACATTATTTCCCTCCAGAGATGTATTTTTTCGTATTCCTATATTACTTTAATTATCTCCAGAATAAGAAAAAGGAAGAGGCCTTAACTGAGCTATGAAACTTTTAATTATAGTGCCGGCGTATAATGAGCAGGAATCAATAGTTCCCCTAATGTCCGACCTGGTCTCTTTCCGTGCTGGATTTATAAAAAAGCACGGATTGGATAGCTTAGACATATTGATAGTTAATGATAATTCAAAGGACCTTACGCTCAGCCTTGCTAAAAGGAATGATGACGTTACAGTACTCGATCTTCCTATCAACCTTGGTATCGGGGGTACTGTTCAGGCAGGATACGCTTTTGCCTATCGTAATGGATATGACTACGCGATACAACTAGATGGAGATGGTCAGCACTTTCCTGCTTATATAGATGAGCTGTATTCCGAAATAAGTTCCAGGAAGATAGACATGGTCATTGGGAGTAGATATTTAAAAGGCCTTAACGATAATTTCCGTTCAACATTTATGAGAAGGATCGGCAAGGGCCTAATAAGTTTGTTAATAAAGGGCTTATATAAAAAAGAAATAACGGACCCAACGTCAGGGTTTAGGATAGTAAACAAGAAGCTAATAGGCCTCTTTGCAGATTATTATCCCTACGACTACCCCGAACCAGAATCACTTGCTATCTGTTTTAGGCATGGGTTCTCTGTTGGTGAAGTTTCAGTGAAGATGAAAGAGCGCAATGGCGGGAAGTCCTCTATAAGCAATATTGGCTCCGCATATTACATGCTCAAGGTCTTTATCGCTATACTGATAGACTATTTTAAACCATTGAAGGTGAAGTATGACTTGTAATTATCTTGGAATAGGGATGACAACGCATCTTCAGGTGTTCTCTTTGATAATAGCGCTATCTATTTTTGCTATTATACTCAACCTGATCCGTAAGGAACATCTAGAAATACGATACTCCATAGTATGGCTGGCCATAATCTCTACGATAGTTATAGTTACGATCTATCCCGAGATAATTTGTTTTATTGCAAATATCCTTGGAATAGGGCTCGTCGTAAATACATTGTTCTTTGTAGCACTGCTTGTGATCATGATGTTGGTGTTTGGTCTTACCCTTCACTTTTCAAAACAAGCAAGAGCTATTCGCAAGCTAACACAGCGTATAGCTATCTTGGAACAAGAGATCAAAAAGGCAGATGAACCAAAATAAAATAGTTAGTTTTTGTTTTGAATACAAGGCGGAGATACTTGTTAGTATCATCTTTGCCTTTTGTGCCTTTGCGTTCAACACATATAGGGTTGAGGGTGACGGACTGTTATATTATGGCGTGCTAGAGAAAACCCTGCACATAGCTGACCCAGAAAGCAGTATAGATAACCTAAGAAGTGGTTTTATGCAGTGTGGTAATGTCTTTTTTAATATCCCTTTTTACTTGATGGGGTATCTTGCAGAAAAAGCTTTCCACTTAAAGGTTAATATAGATGGTGTTACTTTGAGGACAGCATCTATCAATATAGCCAGCAATTTTTACTTACTGCTCTCGTTGATATTGTGCGTTAGGATACTAAAAAAACTGAATTTAAAGAACATTATTCTGCCTTGCCTCTGTGTCCTATTCTCAACATCTGCATATACTGTGTCCACCATTATGCCATCATGGAATCACTCCGTGGACATTTTTATAAACACACTGTTCATCTATTTGTTCTTGATGATAGAGTTAAGTGCCCAAAAAAAATATGCAATAGCTTTGGGAGTTGTTTTTATTTCTTCTATCCTAGTAAGATACTTTAATTTCATTCTCATAATACCAGTTATCTTCTATCTTATTTATAAAAGGGATATAAATAACTTAA
>JBAXXF010000086.1:0-6113 GCA_037128035.1 bacterium
CTCCTCTACTTATTACTGTCTAATTTTTTATATGATTCTATTATCATCGGCAGGACCGTATTAAGATCGCCGACTATCTTTATGTGCGCAAAGTTGAATATCGGAGCTGCTGGATCATTATTTATAGCTATTATCTTCATAGATTGATCCATACCTGCTTTGTGCTGAATGCTACCTGATATACCGCAAGCAACATAAAGCTTAGGTCTTACAGTAACGCCCGTCTGACCTATCTGATGTTCTTTACCTACCCAGCCCTGGTCAACAGCTGCACGTGATGCGCCGACTTCAGCGCTTATAACATCAGCAAGCTCTTTTACCTTATCAAAGCAATCTTTTGAACCTACACCCATACCACCAGCGACTATTATGTTGGCACCAGTAAGATTGACTTTTTTCTCTTTGATTATCTTGTCTATTACCTTAACCGCTAGATCAACACCATCAAGGGTCACTGTCAGAGGAATGATCTGCCCTTTCTTTGAATTATCAGGGGTCTTCATTTTCATAACGCCTTCCCTTACAGTTGCCATCTGAGGATGACGCTCAGGATTTATTATGGTCGCTATGATGTTACCGCCGAATGCGGGACGTATCTGATACAGTAATTGTTCGTATGTTTTTCCAGCTTTGTTATCAGTGTAAGGTCCTATCTTAAGCTCTGTGCAGTCAGCAGTTAGGCCAGCTTTTAGAGTTGATGCAACCCTTGGAGCAATGTCCCTGCCTGCGCGTGTGGCACCAAAAAGGACTATGCTTGGGTTATCTTTCTTTACAGCCTCAACTATTGCTTTGGTATAAGGAGTGCTGGTTATTTCCTTAAGATCCGGGCTCTCTATCGTATAGACATTTTCAGCACCGTAAGTAAAAAGCGTTTTAGCCATATCTCCTACCTTTTCACAAGGCAGATAGGCAGATACGCCTGTCTTTAGCTCCTTTGCAAGATCGCAGGCCTTGCCTAAAAGTTCCAGACTCACAGTCTCTATTTTGTTATTATGCTGTTGAACAAATACAGCCACATTTCCGTGTTTCATTTCCATCACCTATCCTATAATGTGTTCGCTGACCAATTCTTTCATCATCTGGTTCATGCCAGTCTGGTTAGCTTCATATTCTTTTGTTTCTATCGACTTAAATACTACGCTGTGGATCTCCTTAACTCTTGTAGGTGAACCACTCAATCCTATGTAATCTGGATTAACTGCCATATCGCAAAATCCAATAACGGGGATCTCTAATCCATTCTTTTTTATATATGCAGCATCCTCATCCGTGACCCAGTCCTCGTTCATCTGGAAGGATGATATTGCGTTCATATACTTAAGCATTCTTTTTACTTTAGGAGGACGAGGAGTATTAAAACCACCTTCCACGGTCAAAAGGACAGGGGTTTTACATTCTACTATCTCTGTTCCCTCATCTGAAAGCCTAGAAAGTTTTATAGTCCCATTCTTAAAGTTCTGGACTTCAGTTACAAAGGTAACTTGTGGGATATTCAGTTTTTCTGCTATCTGAGGACCAACCTGTGCGGTGTCCCCATCTATGGCTTGCCTTCCTGCCATTATAACGTCGAATTTTTTAACTTTTGCTTCTATGGCACTTTTTAGCACCAACGAAGTCGCAAGGGTATCTGAACCGGCGAACTTTGGATCGCTAAGCAAATACGCATGATCTGCACCCCTGTATAGGGATTCCTTAAGGACATCTATGGCTTTTGGAGGGCCCATAGTTATAACGGTCACTTTTGCCCCGTACTTTTCCTTCATTTCCAACGCAAGTTCAAGCGCATGAAGATCATCAGGGTTGAATACGGTCTTAAGCGCCGCGCGGTTTACAGTGCCATCCTCTTTCATGGCGTCTGCGCCTACGTTTGCGGTGTCCGGGACCTGCTTTACCAGTACTACTATTTCCATACTTTCTGCACCTCTAGGTTCTAGTGTTTTACGACCAAAAGGGTATACCATTATCTCAATAGATATCAAAGTAAAAATTGGCTAGGGCATGACGCCTAAAAAACGCTGCCACAGTGGCGGAAAGCTCTATTCCCACTCTATGGTTGCTGGCGGTTTTGACGATATATCGTAGCAGACCCTGTTAACGCCTTTGACCTCATTTATTATCCTATTTGAGACCTTGGCCAGGAACTCATGAGGGAAGTGATACCAGTCCGCGGTCATTCCATCTACGCTTGTAACTGCACGCAGAGCTATGACGTTCTCATAGGTGCGATTATCACCCATGACCCCTACGCTCCTTACAGGTAGCAGAACCGCAAAAGCCTGCCATATTTTATTATAAAGATCATATTCTTTAAGCATGGAAATAAAAATGTCATCAACATCCCTTAGCACATCAAGTCTTTCCTTAGTAATGTCGCCCAGTACTCTTACAGCGAGCCCTGGTCCTGGGAATGGATGTCTCATTATAAAGTCTTCAGGTATCCCAAGCTCCCTGCCAACAGCACGGACCTCGTCCTTGAACAACTCTCTAAATGGTTCAATAAGCGTTAGGTGGAGCTTTTCCGGAAGCCCTCCAACATTATGATGCGTTTTTATAGTTGCGCTTGGCCCTTTAAAACTAACAGATTCTATAACGTCGGGATAAAGAGTTCCCTGTGCAAGATATTGCGCATTAAAGGTTGTCGCAGCCTTATAGAAAACATCGATAAAAGTATGTCCTATTATCTTTCTTTTCTTTTCCGGATCATCAACACCTTTTAGATTGTTTAGGAATAGTTCCGTATCATCATAGTAATAAAGCTTGAATCCCATCGTATCAAAAAGTTTTTGTACAGATTCAGCCTCTTTTTTTCTAAGGACACCGTTATTAACAAAGACAGGGAAAACATTCTCATCGCCTAATGCTTTTTTAAGGAGTACTGCCGCTACGGTAGAATCGACACCGCCGCTTACGCCGCAGATGACCTTCCCCGTAACAGTACGCTGTAATTTTGCTATCTCTTCCTTTATGAAGTTTTTCATGTTCCAATCAGCTTTAAGGCCGACTATCTTGAACAGGAAGTTGGAGATTATATTCTTTCCAAAGTCAGTGTGATGGACCTCTGGATGGAACTGCACACCGTATATAGTACCTTTTTCATTTCTTATAACTGTGTTGCCGACTGTATCCGTACTACCTATCACATAATAACCTTGAGGTAGCCCTTCCACTCTATCGCCGTGGCTCATCCAAACATTGGATGCTACAGGAACATCTGTGAAGAGGACGTCGTCTTTTTTTACGTTCAGTTTAGCTCTGCCATATTCGCGGTGAGTAGAAGGAACTACCTTTCCGCCCAACAAATGAGCTATAAGTTGAAGACCATAACAAATACCCAGGACAGGAACGCCCAAGGCAAAGATCTCTTTATCAACGCTAGGAGCGTCCTGATCAAAGACACTGGAAGGCCCGCCGCTCAAAATTATAGCAGAAGCAGAGAATTCCTTTATCTTAGAGATAGGGACGTTGCATGGAAGGATCTCTGAATATACATTGGCCTCTCTTACACGACGAGCTATTAGCTGGGTATATTGAGAACCAAAATCCAGTATAAGTACTTTCTGTTCCAATTATTCACCACCTAATCTATAGTTTGGAGATTCTTTTGTTATCATTACATCGTGAGGATGACTTTCTTTTAGACCCTGAGCCGTTACCTTAATGAACCTTGCTCTTGCTTTAAGTTCATCAAGACCAGCTGCTCCAACATAGCCCATCCCTGATCTTATACCGCCCATAAGCTGGTATATTACCAGACTTAAGGAACCTCTATATGGAACCTGTCCTTCTACACCCTCTGGAACAAGCTTGAATGTCTCTTCAACGTCTTCCTGGAAATACCTGTCCTTGCTTCCCTCTTTCATTGCACCTATTGAGCCCATGCCTCTATAGACCTTATAAGAACGTCCCTGGTAATGTACCATTTCTCCAGGGCTTTCATCAGTACCTGCAAGAAGGCCGCCTATCATTACAACGTCCGCGCCAGCTGCAAGAGCCTTTATTATGTCTCCGCTATATTTTATTCCACCATCTGCAATAAGTTTCACATCAGTACCCTTTAGGACTTCTGAACAATCCATTACTGCTGACAACTGCGGAACGCCTATACCTGCTATTACTCTTGTCGTGCATATTGAACCTGGCCCTATTCCTACTTTTACAGCGTCAACGCCTGCTTTTACCAGAGCTTTTGTTCCCTCTGCTGTTGCAACGTTACCGCCTACCAGATTAAGGTTAGGGTACTTACTTTTTATCTTCTTGATCACTTCCATTACTTTTGCTGAGTGACCATGAGCTGTATCAACTACTATAAGATCGACCCCTGCCTTGACCAGTTCTTCAACTCTTTCTAGTGTGTCACCTGCTGTACCTACAGCAGCTGCAACCCTTAAACGACCAAGCTGGTCCTTGCATGAATTAGGATATAATCTGCTCTTTTCTATGTCCTTAACTGTTATAAGACCTTTAAGATGGAACTTATCATCTACGACTAGAAGTTTTTCTATCCTATGTTTTTGAAGTATCTTTCTTGCATCATCAAGATTTGTATTCATAGGGACGGTCACCAAGTTCTCTTTGGTCATTACGTCCTTAACTTTTAACGACATATTATCTTCAAATCTCAAGTCCCTGTTGGTTACTATACCTATGAGCTTCCCAGTGCTGTCAGAGACAGGAAAACCTCCGATCTTATACTCGGCCATAAGTCTTTTTGCTTCGCCTACAGTGTCATCTGGTTTTACCGTAACTGGTGATGTAATCATCCCAGCCTCATATTTTTTGACCTTATTAACTTCATGCGCTTGGCGCTCTATTCCCATGTTCTTGTGTATAACGCCTATACCACCGACCTGAGCCATTGCTCTGGCTGTGCTTGATTCTGTGACCGTATCCATGGCAGCACTAACAAGCGGGATATTAAGAGCTATATTCTTTGTTATATATGTTTTTGTATCTACCTCGTGCGGCAGAACAGAGGAAGCCTCCGGTTGTATAAGGACATCATCGAACGTTAAACCCTCTCTTATTCTCTCCATATCTACCTCCCTGTTTTATGCTCTTTTCCCAATTCTACATATATTGATGCGTTCTTTTTCATCGCATTTATCTCTTCTTCTGTAAGTTCCCTTTTTACTTTTGCAGGAGAACCAAGGACCAAACTTCGTGCAGGGATCTTTGTCCCTGGAGTAACCACAGCACCTGCTCCTATTAAAGAACATTCGCCTATCTCTGAACCATCAAGGACAATTGAGCCCATTCCTATAAGCGAATGGTCCCCTATTTTACATCCGTGAAGCGTCGCATTGTGTCCCACGGTAACACCTTTGCCTATTAGGACCGGTTTATCATAGTCGACATGGCACACTGTACCATCTTGGACGTTACTGCCTTCTCCTATCTCTATTTTTGCTATATCTGCTCTCAGAACTGCTCCATACCAGATGCTGGAATCTTTATGTAGGACAACGTTACCGATCAGGTCCGCAGAGTCAGCTACAAAGATAGCCTTTTCCGTTTCGGGTCTTTTGTTTCCAAAAACCTTAATCATTAACGATCTCTCCTTTGAGATGTGTGGGGTGAGCTTTTATTATCTTTACCATAACGTAGTTACCCGTTTCAATGGTTTGTTTTTGACTTGCCTCAAAATTAACGACTTTCCAGCCAGAAGTCCTACCAGAGAGCTTGTTTGGGTGCTTAGGGTTTGCCTCTCCAACCAGTATTTCCATGGTTTTGCCCACCAATTTCTCATTCTTCGCCAGGGCTATCTCTTTTTGCAGTTCTTGGTACTTCATAAGGCGTTGTACATGGACATCCCTGAGCGCAGGGTCCAACGTTGCACCATACTGCTCATAGGCTTTTGTTCCTGGACGGGGCGAATATATGAATGAAAAAGAATTATCGTACTGAACTTCCTTAAGTAAGGACATCAGATCCTCATAGTCCTTTTCATCTTCTCCTGGGAATCCTATTATTACGTCGGTAGTAATACAGAGGTCTTCCCATATCCTTGATCGCTTTAATTTATTTATAACAGAAAGATATTGTTCTCTTGTGTAGCCTCTGTTCATTGCTTTTAATATTTTATTGCTGCCGTGTTGTGCAGGTAAATGCAACAT
>JBAXXF010000087.1:0-6045 GCA_037128035.1 bacterium
CCCTTTGGCATTTAAACCGAGATCTGCTGATCTGTATTCCGGTTTGTTGCTTAAATAGAGAAGAGCAGAAAAAAAGGAGGCTCCAAGCGCAACATGTTCCCCATCAGAAGCTGTGTAGATAGAGACTTTGCCCGAGGAGGCTATTTCTTTTAAAGCAGCTATTGCAGATCCAGAATAACAAGCGGATAAAAAGATCGTTATCTCTACCTTAGGATATTTTTCAAGTGTGTTCTTTATGAGCTCTTTTAAGAGGTCGTCGTATTTTATGTATGGATTATATTTTCTTCCTATAAGTCCTGGGCCACCGTGGGAGGAAAGAGCAAAGATCAATCGTGGATTATCTTTGTCAGCGATCTTTTCCATAGCCTTAGATATTTTTTCTGTGAACCCTGCTGGAAAATCGGCTTTTATATCTATTGCTTGATAGTTATCTTCTGGAACCCTGAACGCGCCATCTTGGGACGTAAAGGCAGCCTTTATTTTCCCTGGTTCTTGGCCAAAGCCTGGAAATCCTAAGTCGTCGTATCCTACAAAGGACACAACCGCCGCATTATCATTGCTCTGAGCATGTAGCGATACGCAGACTAAAAGAGAAAAACAGAGCAGTAGTATAGACAATGCCGTCTTATTCATTGTCATTAAAGACTGCAATTTCAGTACCACAGGTATTTACTAATAAAATCAACTAGATAATAATAGTGTCAATGTATAGATACCGTGTAGCTGTAAACCTTTTAAACGGTTGCTCTTGCCCTATATTTGCAATAATATTCAATTAGTTATGGAAACATTAAGTATATTTTTAGGTGGATTTGGTGGACTGGGGCTATTTTTCTATGGTTTTCACATCACAGGAAAAGCACTTCAACAAAATGCATCGTTTAGATTCAAAAAACTTATAGATAAACTGACAAGCAATATCTTTATGAGCACTATAGTAGGATTTCTTGTCACTACCGTCGTACAATCAAGCAGTGCAACCACAGTATTCCTTGTCAATTTTATAAACACTGGCATGATAACTCTGGCCAACAGCATCGGTATAATCTTGGGTTCCAACATTGGTACCACGATCACTGTTCAGATAATCTCTTTCCATGTCGACCTTTATGTCCTGCCTGCCATCGGTATAGGCGTAGCTCTAAAACTTTTTTCTGAGCGCCAGGCACTTAAAACGCTTGGCGATATAATACTGGGATTTGGGATGATCTTTTTGGGCATAATCATAATGAAAAATGCCATGTCTCCTCTACAAAACTCAGGATATTTCCAAAATTTCCTTGCGACAGTAGCCGGAAGTGGATACAAAGGCGTACTTTTAGGCCTGATGGTAAGTGCAGTAACAGCGGCTTTAATACACTCCAGTGGTGCTACACTTGCGATAGTCATCGCCCTTTCTGCCTCTGGTGTTGTTCATGATCTAAGAACAGCTATACCTTTTATACTTGGTGCAAAAATAGGAACATGTGTAACAGCCTTCCTTGCAAGTGTAGAGGCTAACAGGGATGCTAAAAGAGCCGCAATGGCCCATTTCATCTTCAACTTAACAGAGACAGCATTGGTCCTTATATTCATGCCCTACTTTATTGAACTTATCCAGATGTCATCATCGGATGTTACAAGGCAAATAGCCAATGCACATACAGCCTCAAGCATCATAACAGCGATCCTTTGCTTACCTCTTGCATATCCGTTCATAAAACTTTTAAAGTTCATAATTCCCGTTAAAGAGCATGAGCACGATCACCGTAATTTCTTTGATGTTCGATTATTAGAAACGCCCTCCATTGCTATAGACTCTGTAAAACAGGCACTATTGAGGATGGGAGAGATAACAGACAGGATGCTAGCGGCATCATGCGACGGTTTCACAAATGCGAATTTTGGCAACGTTAAGGCCGTTTATAAGCAAGAAAAGGAAGTTGATCATCTTCACGCGAATATTTTTTCTTACGTAATGGAAATATCAAAGGCTGAACTTTCGGGTTACCAAGCCCTGGTCTTGAACTCATACAGAGAAATTACCAACGATTTTGAGAGAATGGGTGACCATATAGAGAACATCGTTGATAACACAAGCTATACAAAGCTTCAGAAACTAGACCTTGATAAATACTCAATAGAAACAGTCACAAAAGTTAAGGACCATCTTGTTAGCCAATTTGATAGCGTATACAAGGCATTCAAGGAAACAGACCCTGAACTTGCTTCTCGCATCCTTGTAGGAAAGAAAGAAGAAAAAGAAATGTACAAGAATTACACCATAGAAATAAACCAACGCATCATAAAAGGCGAGATATCCGCAGAGAACGGTATGCTTTTGGTAGACGTTATATACAACATGCAAAGAATAAGTTACCACATGCGCCGACTACTATATAGCGTACTAAGGATAAGCCAGAAATACGATAACGAAGAAGAAAAACTTATAGATGTCGATGACGTATAATCCTTGTAATCTATTACTGTGATACCAATGGGTTCAACTTTAATAGAATAAATTTTCCATTCGGATCATTTACTATACCAACTGAGTCAGGAACACATGCCTGTCCGGAACAAGTTCCACCTGCCACTAGCAGACTATCATCATTCTGTCTGCTCAGGCCAAGGCCAAATGACGAAGATGAATCAACATATTGTCCACTGGAATTGAAATTAGCATCTATAGAACCTGTTTTCTTTGTAACTATCACTAACAAGTTAGATGTTCCATCGGCGTTGGTTCTTTTACCAACATTTATTATCTTATCATTCTTATCTACGGCTATTGCATAGGCCTCTTCTTTTATACCCGTGCCTGGATCGCTTAGAAAACTTCCATTGTCAGCGAATGACTGATCTATACTATAAAGGGTCGGACTAGACATCTTCCAAACGGCAAGGCTACTTGTATTTGCGTCAGTTCCGTTCTTACCATTGAATGTAACTGTATCCTC
This sequence comes from bacterium, assembly GCA_037128035.1. Lineage (GTDB taxonomy): Bacteria > Bdellovibrionota > JAFGOL01 > JAFGOL01 > JAFGOL01 > JAPLFT01. Next base: position 2,940 of record JBAXXF010000087.1, read on the forward strand.
AGAGTCCAGTGCTACGCCCCATGAAGCGGTCCCACAGTCGGCTATATTAATTGGTGAAACAGGGAGCTTTTTGGTAACTGTATTTTGGACCGATAACTCCCAAATGTTCATCTTCTCGCATCCCTTTAGAGTACCATCAGGGGTCGAACCTGCTCCTACTATTACAACAGCACCAGAGGGCTTAACAGCCAAAGAAGATCCATATAAACTGCCTCCAGCAGCTGGAGAGGTAATATCTCCTGCAACTGTAATTTTGGACAAAGTATTAGGGTTGAAGTTATAGACCCACACACCCAAGCTTGTCTTATTGCTCGTTGTTGCCTCATATCTGTAACCGGTAACGATGATCTCACTAGTAGTGCTTCTGATGATCATGCCATATGCATTTGACCAGCTGCTGCTGGTGTTGGCGTAGACATCCTGAGCCAATAATTTCCCAGATGGATCCAACACGACGATCAGCATGTGCTCATTGGTCCCTGCTTTTATATTACCTACAGCGATTATGTATTCTATAGAGTTCTTTTTGAGTATCTTTACTGCGTTACCTGCGGAAGTGCTGGAATATGTGTATGCACTCCCAGCAGCAAACGATGTATCAAGTGATCCATCCGCATTAAAGCGCCAGATGGCCAATTTGTCTTTATATGAACCCACCATTACTATTTTCCCATCAGATTGAACAGCGACATCATTGCCCTTTGATTGGACGAAATCGTTTGCCACATCAGCGGTTTTTGCATTAAAAGCGGTATCAAAAGTAGGAGCTATACATTCCTTAAGCTCTGCATTTAAAGTGTAAGTTGAAGGACAGCTACAGAGACCATTGGATTGGAGAACAGCGCGCGTGTAGCAGACGCAAGGGGAACTTGGTGTGTTGACGTAGCCATCTCCGCAAGATGCTTGTGGACTAAGATACTTAGTTCCAGCCCTAGAATTAGAGGTGTTATTGAAGAGGCTGCAACTGGAGAGGAAAAATAAGCATAAAGAGAAAGAGATAATAAGGATTTTTTTTGTCATCATACGTACCACACCTTTATCTTCTTAATATTTTTCTAATTCTTTGTGCAAATAATAGGATGACACCACTGCCACGTTGAACCAACAGACAGGTCGGCTCCAGACGCAAACGGAGCACAGGTGGCGGTCTTGGCGTGTATCAGCCCTATTTGCCCTTTAACGGTGTAACCAGTAGGGCAATCAGCCGCACTAGGCGCCAACGCTATAGCTCCGACAGGAACTGCAGAAGCATCGTTATTAAAACATATTATAGGATGGGTCCATGTCCATGAACTATTATATGTTCCACCTTGAGTATAGATCTGGGTGTATGGATTTGTCCAAATTACTCCCGTTTGTCCCACTGCCGTATAAGAAGCACTTGGACAAGTAGAAGAGGCAAAGGTTATGCTATTCAATGTGCTCGACGATGTGGCAGTAGCAGCGACATAGCAAAGCCTAGGATGAGACCAAGTCCACGAACTGTTGTATGCTGAACCAAAAGCAGAATATAAAGATAGTGAGTTACTGTTGTTAGAAAGGATACCTATTATGCCGTAATCTGTGTAACCAGATGGGCAGGAAGAGGAAGTCGTTAGCAGTACAGAATATTTTGGTGCATAGATAAGATTAAGAGTCCCTATTATGACCGTAATTTCACATTTACCTGTAGTGGCGTTCCAGTGGTAGAGGCTGTCACAGACGCATTCAGTGGCACTATTTGCATTAGCACCTGTGCTGTGGTTATCATCGGAACAACTGTCGCAGGTAGTATTAGAGTCACTAAACCCTGTCGCAGACCATGTACCTGCCGCACATACCATTTTAGTGGAATCATTTCCTTGATCCGCGCCAACGGCTGCATAGTTGCCAGAGGCAGATGATTTGCCCGATTCAAACATTGAACAAGCGGAGATGAAGAAAGAAAAAATAATAATTGGAAGGATAGAGACATTAATAAGTTTCATTTTAACCCAATCCCCCGGCCCTTTTTGTACTTGTATTGAGTATTATAGCAGAAGCTAGTGTTTAAGTCAAGTTTTACGGAAGTAGACAAAGATGTTCTTCATCAACGCTTCCAACTATGTAATTACCTAGGGTATTTGGGTTTCCAACACCACGAACTGCAAAGTAGTTTTCAGAATGGCCTTCCGTAGCAGTTTCCCATATCACCTCAACTCTTTCCCCTACCATATTGTTTAGTGACTTGGCGTATCTTGCTTTAGAGAACTCAAGCAATGCATCTCTTCTAATGTATACCTCGTTATCATTTTCTTTTTTCATGTCGTAGGCCTTAGTCCCTGGACGCGGGCTAAAAACAAATATGTGAAGCTTGTTCATTGGTATTTTATTCAATACCGCTAATGTCTCTTTGAATTCAGCATCGCCCTCACCTGGAAAGCCCACTATAACGTCAGCGGCTATAAAAGGATGTCGGTGCTCCAATTCTTTATAAAAATATTTTATCCTTCTGACAAGATCATCAGATGTATAATCCAACCTGTTCATGAGCTTTAGTACTTTATCTGATGCGCTTTGCAGAGAAATATGTAGATGAGGACAGATCCTCTCATTTTTCATTATCTGCACCAATCTTTCTGAGATCTTGGATGGCCTTAAACTGGATATTCTGAACCTTATGACCTTTGTAGCGTCTAATAATGCCTCCATAAGGTCTTCAAGCCCAAAGGAGTAATCGCCGATACTGATCCCTGTAATTACGATCTCTTTTACTCCCTTTGCCTCCATCGCTTTAACTTCAGCCACTATATCTTCAATAGGTCTGCTTTTTTCTCTGCCCCTGACAAAAGGGACTATGCAGTATGAACAAAAATTATTGCATCCGTCCGTGATCTTCAAAAATGCCCTTGTTCTGAACACCGGTGCTACGTGGGCTTCTGCAGACCTTTTTTTGCCAAACTCGTTGGCTATAAAGGAAGCGACATCCTGTTTAGCATTATCCATCACAAAGAAGCGGTTATTGTTCTGTTTCAATTCGTCCACTATTTTTGTGTAGTCGTTATCTTTACTTCTAACAGAACAACCAACTACTATTATAAGTGAGTTATTATTGTTCCTGTCTATCTGCCTTATAAGATTTCTAGCC
>JBAXXF010000088.1:0-6015 GCA_037128035.1 bacterium
ATATATGGTATAATACTCAAAGAGTATATATATAGCTCATTGATTCCGATATAGAGGGTATAATGGTACGTATTCTGAAACCTCTACTGCTAATGCTTCTAATTTCCAGTTGTAATATAAACTGGAGGGGAAACCCCACTCCTATACCCGTATCCGCACCTGTACCTACTGATAGTGCAAAGGCACAGACTTTGAAAGTAGAAACTCCTCTTATATCGCCCGCAAGTGGCCTAGTTGGACAGGGTTCTTCCATAACCATAACCTGTGCCACAGTTGGAGCAGAAATATATTACACACTTGGTGATGGAACACAGGATGCTCCAGATGAGGTAAGTGGGACTTTATATGATCCAAGCGACAAACCTATAGTAAATGCAAGCACCGTAATAAAAGTCATAGGCATTAAGGCTGGCTATATTTCTTCCGACGTTGCGATAGCTGAGTATGCAGTTATACCGGATAGGGTCGCAAACCCTGAGATCTCTCCTGCAAGTGGTGAAGTTGAAAGGGCAACGTCGATAAGCATTTCATGTGCAACAGCTGGTGCAGATATATATTATAATTTGGGGGATGGCACACAGGCAGATCCCGATGAGTCCAGTACTCTGTACGACGATAACAACAAGCCTGTTGTAGGTAGAAGCATAGTAATAAAAGCCAGAGCATATCATACTGGGTTCTCGGCATCGGATGTTGTTTCTGCTTCATATGCGATCACCAGCGTATTTGCAGGCGGAGCTTTTACTCAATATATAGGTGCAAGTGCCTCTGTAACTTCAGTAATAAGATTGAATGGAACGAATGGATTGATAGACACTAGTTTCATGCCGGCACTAGGTGCTAATGCAGCTGTAACTTCACTAATGCCACTTAATGACGGAAGTGGAAAGATAATGATCGGCGGAAATTTTACAGAATATGATGGTTTCCCTGTGGACCACTTAGCAAGGATAAATGCGGACGGAAGTTTGGATCACAGCTTTGTGGTCGATGCTGCCTTTGTTCCATGTGACTCATGGGTATGTGTGCAATATTATGGCCCGACCATCAGCGCAATAAGTATACAGAGCAGCGGTAAGATAGTGGTTTCTGGCGTTTTTAAGACAAGCAAGCTTGGTGTTACAGAGCGTAACAACTTGGTCAGATTTAATACAGATGGAACACTTGATGCGACTTTTAACGCCACTGGCTCAGGTACGAATGATTTTACACCTATAATTAAGCAGATGGGAAACGGCGATATGTTAATAGGTGGAGAGTTTACGGCATACAACGGAGTTAGCATTAACTGTTTAGTAAAGATAGATAGCGAAGGTAATTTTATTAATGCATTCCAATCACACATTGAGGGTTCCAATAGAGTAAGAGCAATAGCGATCCAGGGTACCAAAGTAATTGTAGGTGGTTGGATCAGTGCTTCTAGCCCTACAAAGTATTACAACTATCTAGTAAGGCTTGACGGTACTACGGGAACCGTTGATGAAAGCTTTAACGATAATGGACCGGATAGAGGTATATATACGATAGTGATAGATAACCACCAGAAGCTTCTTATAGGTGGTGGAGTCACTAACTATCAAGGGCATAATGTCGGATATGTACTAAGGACTGACGCTGATGGCTACTATGATGCAAGTTTTAATAACAGTGCAAATTGTGGTCCCAACACAACTGGTGCAGATGATGCGGTCTATAAGATAGCTGTGCTAAACGACGATAAAATAATCATAGGTGCATACCTTTTACATTATGACGGTGTAAAACATGCTCATGTAGGTAGGTTGGACGGTAATGGTTGTATCGATCAGACTTTTGATCCAAGCGGTGATGGCGTTAATGCTAACGTCACTTCGTTAGTCCTTCAAGACGACGGCAATATTCTTCTGGGTGGAACCTTTGATAACTCAGTCAACAACATCCATTTGTCCAAATTATATAACAACGGCAGTCTTGATACCTCACTTATCTCTAGGACGGGAACCAACGGCAATATTAACTCGATGGCTCTTCAAAGTGATGGGAAGCTTATAATTGGAGGAGCGTTCACTTCATATAGGGACACGCCAGTTAGCAGTCTAGCAAGACTTGATACATATGGAAATATCGATACATCATTCAATGAGTCTGGAGGGGAGGTAGGAGGCTTTACGGGTGGAGCCGCAGCTGTTCGTGCTATAGAACTGGATGGCGGTACAGGGATGTACATAGGAGGAGGCTTTACAACTTATTTGGATATGACAAATGCAGCCCCTATTTCCCATGCTGCTGGTAACATCGCACATTTAACTTCTGATGGCTCGTTTGATTCTGACTTTAGTTTCTCAACAAACGGACAGATCCGCGCAATAAAAAGACAAGCTAATGGTGACATTCTGGTAGGCGGAAGTTTCACGAGCTGCTCCGACTCTTCTGGAACAGTAGCGTGTCATAGTCTAGCCCGTGTCACAAGTGCAGGACTAATAGATAGGACCTTTACTGGGTCAGTACCAACTGTAGTCTACTCTATAGACCTACAAGGTGACGGAAAGATACTAATTGGTGCTGATGGTACTGGTGCTGTTTCTCCTGCTATACGACGTTTGGAAATTGATGGATCTAATGACGCTACGTTCAATCAAGGCATTGTCGTTACTGTTGGCGTGAAATTCATTGTCTATAAAGTGCTAGTGCAGAGCGACCAAAGGATATTAGTTGCTGGTACTTTTACTTCGAGTGATGGCACAATTAATAACATTGCTAGGTTAACAAGTACTGGGGCAATTGATCCGACATTTAACGTAGGCAGTGGTACGAGTGGTTGGTTATATTCGATGGCTCTTGAAAGCGATGGGAGCATCCTGATCGGAGGCTCACTTTCAAGTGTCAACGGAGTTACTCGTAGAAGTATAGCCAGATTACATAGCGATGGCTCTCTTGACAGCACCTTCTTAAATGAAACAGATGGATTTAACGGCAGCGTATATTCAATAATAGCATCTCATTAGTGGATCATTAAATAGGAAATATTTTTGTAGCTCTCTCAAAGATCCCGTTCATATAAGCTATAGCCATCCCATAATTGGTCACGGGTACGCCAGCATCTATTGCTGGCTTGATCCTGTTAAGTACTTGCTTTCTTGTCAGCATACAACCGCCACATTGGATCAAAAGTGAATATTCTTTTATGTCGCGTGGTAAAGAATCTACTCCGGCAACTATATCAAAGTTGAGCTTTTTACCTGTGAACTCAAGAAGCCATTTTGGTATCTTAACTCTTCCTATGTCGTCACCTATAACGTGATGCGAGCATGATTCCAATATTAGGATATTGTCGTTGTCCTTCAATTTGGATATAGCTTTTGTCCCTTCTATGAATTTTTTGAAATCACCTTTTAGCCTGGCGAATAGGATGCTGAAACTTGTAAGTGCTACATCCGCTGGTACTAATTCATTTACTTTTTTGAACATCTGGCTGTCCGTTACGGCAAGTTTAGGTTTTACATTATATGTCTTAAAGTATTGTGCAAGCTCGCTTTCTTTTACCAATACGCAGATACAGTTATTATCAAGTACATCCCTTACAGCCTGCATCTGTGGAAGTATCATCCTGCCAACAGGGGCTTCCATATCTATAGGTGTGATAAGCAGAACGCTGTCCCCTGGCTTGATCATATCGCCCATTATGCTTGGATTATTGAATATAGAATTTGGTGTATATTTTTTTATGGCATCGATCACAAGATCAAGGTTGTCTCTTTTAACTGAGCTAAAACTCAATAATTCAGTTCTGGTCTTTAGCTCTATTAGTTTTCTTTTCTCGTCGTTGATAGGAGATAGGTCAGACTTGTTGTTAACGATAAAGAAAGGGACGTTATGCTCTTCCAGGTCCTTTACTATTTCAAACTCAGGATCACCAAATTCAGCATCCGCTATCAATATTATCGCAAGATCTATCCTCTTTATTACTTTCTTTGTTGCCAAGACCCTCTTAGTTCCAAGATCTCCTATGTCGTCAATACCTGCGGTGTCTATCATAACTACCGGGCCCGCTCCACCAAGCTCCATTGTCTTGCTTACGGGATCCGTAGTTGTGCCAGCATGCGTACTAACTATAGCAATGTCCTCACCGGATATTGCGTTTATAAAAGAACTTTTTCCTACGTTCCTGCGTCCGAATATGCCTATGTGAGGTCGTTGATTCTTCATTAACATATTGATACCTCTTATTTAGATCTTCTTTTGCCAAAATGCTTGGAGTCGCCCCATTCTCCATAGCCTACTGTTTCGCCGTATTTTGTCACTCTCGCATCAAGACAAGCCTTGCATTGAAGCGCATTTTCGCCCGTGCACGGTTTGTCTTCATATAGTAGGTAATCATCCCTGTATATTGTAGGGGTGATATTAGGCATGATTATGTTCGCACCTGCCAGCAACGCCTTCTCCCTACCCTCAGGGTCTATGGCTTGAAGGGCTGTCGCTGAAGCAATATTTATATCCTTCATCAGTATCCTTAATATCGCAATTGTCTTTAGCGCAAGATTGAAACGCTCTTGCTTTGGTAAAAGGTTTTCTCTTTCCTTATATAATGGGGTCGCAGAATGTTCGATATAGGGGCCAAGGCCTATCATATCCACATCTATGTTCTTCAGAAAAAGGATATCATCTGCAATGTTATCTATCGTCTGAAAAGGTAGCCCTACCATTATCCCAGACCCCACCTGATATCCGATATCTTTAAGATCCTTTAGGGCCTTAACCCTATCCTCAAAGCAATGATGTTCATCCCTGGGGTGTATCTTAGAATATAGTTCTAGGTTGCTTGTTTCTATTCTTAATAAGTACCTTTTAGCTCCGCTAGCGAACCATCTCTTATAGGTGTCCGAACCTTGTTCACCACAAGAGAGAGTTACACCAATTTCACCATTTGTGCGGTTCTTTATCTCTTTTAGTATTGCGTCAATTTTTTCTATGAATGCAGGTGTATTATTTTCTCCCGACTGCAGGACTATCGACCCAAAGCGACTTTTCCACGCAAGATCAACAGCTTCTAGGACTTCGGGGATGCTCATCTCATATCTTTTAAGTTTTACGTTGCCGGACCGTATCCCACAATAGAGGCAATTCTTAGAACAGACGTTAGAGAACTCTATGAGCCCTCTGAAATAAACCTTATTTCCTACGAATTGCTTTTTTATCTCATAAGCTTTTTTGTAAAGCTGCTCTATTTCCGAGGGAGCTTCTAGGGATAATAGTTTTATGATATCTGTTTTTTGCATGTTATTTGAGGATGGTAGCGGGGAAGGGACTTGAACCCATCACAACTCGGATATGAGCCGAGTGCTCTAACCAACTGAGCTACCCCGCCAACTTTCCATATGCTTATATTTACAGGATACTAGGTTGTCAAGTATCAATGACTCTGGTATGTTTCTGCTCGGAGGATGTTACTAGTATGCAGAATGAGAACATGCAAACCGTTGGCGCATATCTTAAGAAAAACAGAGAGCTAAGGGGTATAAGTCTTGAAGAGATAGCCTCTAGTACAAAAATAAACATTAATATCCTTTCATATCTTGAGGCTGATAGGTTCGAAAAACTTCCAGCCCCAGTCTTTGTGAAGGGCTTTATAAAAACATATCTTGGCTATCTTGGTGTAGATCCCAAGGAAGCTGTACTGTTCTATGACCTTTTGACTGATGGCCATAAACAGGCAGAGAGCAAAATAAACACTCTAACAGAAAAGGGTGTCTGTGAACCTAAAGAGAGAATTAATAAAAGGGTTCTTATAGGAGCGGTAACTATATCTGTAGTTTTTGCTTCATTGCTTACCTATTATCTTGCTACCAGTAAGCCCAGCGATAGATCAAAAAATAAGATGATAGTCAAAATGCTCCCTGGTGGTCAACAGATCCCATTACAGCCACAGGGAATTACTTTGACACCGGCGGCAAATGAGCCAGGAAAAGCTCAGCAACCAGTGGTGGCAACACCAGCTCCTGTGGCTCCAGCTCCCGTGGCTACAGCCACTGTGGTAGC
>JBAXXF010000089.1:0-5925 GCA_037128035.1 bacterium
CGGCCTATCCTTAAGGTCTTTCTCTGACAAGTTAACGAACCAGTTATCAAAATCTTCTTGAGTTGATATCTTAAAATCATAATCTAGGACGGTCTTTTCCATGAATGTACCGGTAACGCTTATTTTCCCCTGGTACAGAGAACCCTTTAACAATATTTTCTGCATAAGTGCCTGGGTCGCAGCATCCATCTCAAAATTATACTCGCTAATAGGCATCGTCAATAGCGCATCTACCATCCATTTTGAAACGTTAAGCTCTTTCTTAAGTCTTTTAATTTCACTTCTGGCTGGTGATATAATGTTTCCCTTTTTCCAAAAATCCCTCCACAGCCTTACGTCATAACCTGACTCTAGGTCCTCTGGATTTTTCAGGAAGAAATTGCTCAATTTTGCCTCAGGCTTCTTGTCCTCTATTCTCTGTGGTATTTCCGTTCCGTTCTCATCCACGTATGTGAGCATAGAAGCAATAAGGTCGGAGACGATACCTTTAAACTCTTTATTCTGCTCTATAAGTTCTTTCTCGTTCCTTAACAAACTCGATACATATTCGACAAATGCTAATTTAGCATCGTTAGGTATTGTTGTGCTTCTTAGGAATTCCAAGGTCTTTTCTTTTGTCCTGAATATCTGTGAATCAGGGACCTTGTCGAACTGGAATGTCTCTTTGATCTGATCTGACTCGTAAATTGATTTAGGCATAACGACCAAGGTGTTCTTTGGCCCTTTAAGCTGGCCTGCCAGGTAAATACTGTACTTGGCCGCTTGGTGTAATCCGAAGAGCTCCATCATATATGGGAACTTAAACCTCATCAGAACACCTTCAAGAGGCATTAGAAGGTCCATAGACATAACAGTTGTTACGCTGGCATCCCTGGACATCCAACCCTTTTGGACAAGCTTGTATATACCGACGGGCATGAAGCCTCCCAGCAACGACCCCACAAAGGTCATACTAAGATATCCTCCCCAGAAAACAGAATCTCTCCACGGTGCTACATCACCAAATCCTGCATACCACATCAGGGTTAGATCAGCAAAGAACATGCTGAACCCAAGCGCCTGCCCCCAAAGATTAAGACCAAAATCACCGACCTTTGGTCTTAGTTTATTATAAAGGAAGTTCATGTATGTTCTTTGTAGTGGACCAAAGAATAGTTCTATCCCAATGTGCTCTATGGTTAATACCCAAAATATTACATGCCCAGGATTTATACCACCATAGATCCATCCAGCGGCTGTACTTCCTAAGGTTAAGACTCCCTTAACAGTACCCATTGCCCAGTCCCTACGTGTAGGTTTTTCATACAGACCTTTCCACCAGGCTCTATATTGTTGCTTAGATTTTGCTACCTCTGCATCTATATCTCGCCCATCTTTTTTCCACTTTTCCATTACATAATCTGGGATCTGTCCTTTAAGGTTTGTTTCTCCCTGTTTTATCAGCGTCTTTAATCTGCCTTCCCAATCTATTTTGATAACCTCAAATCTAACACTAAGGTCATAAGGCTTGGCGACATTTCTGAGCATTTCTTTTTGTTCTTTGCTTAAGTTTTCCTGTTTATCCAGAACGAACCTTACATATTTAATGTTCTTTTTATCAAGGTCAGATTTGTTTTCCTGAAGATAAAGGTCAAATTTCTTTGCGAATAGATCATCATCGCTGATCTTAGGCATGGTGACATCATCTCTGTCCACGGTAGTACCAAATACTCTATCAACACCTTCATAAGGTTTTTCTGTATTATGTAAGTGCAGCATTATCCACTCAGAGGTCTTCTCTGGATCAGGTAACGGTGGCTGTAAATTATCTTTATCTTTGCCACCTCCTCCCTGAGCAAAGGCAACGCCGCTTGCCAGCATTGTCATCACCAATAATGAGTAAAAGAACTTTTTCATGTTATGCTCCATATTTATCTGACGAACCTAAAGTTCCCCGTTCTTATTTCTTCCCTAGCCTGTTCTATTCTGTCAGCAGGATCGATATCAGACTTTGTATCTATCTTATATTTTTCCGCCCTTTCTTCAAAAGATGTATATCTTGCATCATATGTAAATTTTATTTTATCTATGTTGTATCCAAGCACTAGGCTCAATATCCCGACCCTGTACTGCGCATAGGCATCGCCACTTTCTGCTTTATCTATAAAATAGTTAACAACGTCCTTACCCTCTTTATCAAAAAGGATCTCTGTGTCAGAGTCGTCTAGCTCTTTGTACCTACTAATAACTTTTTCCAGTGCCCCCAACATGAGTTCATCTATATCCATAGTACTCACGTTCTTGCTTGAACCCTTCAGGTAATCTATGACCTTTTCTCCATATGTTTTTGTATCTACTTTAAGTTCTGTTTTGTTCCAAGAACTACGAGCTGCCTGATAGCTCGCAAGCTGACTATTTTGGGTCGAGCTTAATAAAGTAGAAGGAATACCCTTTGCCAGATCCAGTAAGTACTCAGCCTGTAAATACCTCTTAGGATTACTCTGATCGTTTGTTAACCACTCAAGAAGACCTGCATCAGTTAAAAGCGTCCCAAAATCTTTTTTGTCCTTAAGTTCTTGGCTCGCATTATTAGTAAACCATTCTGAGAAGATGTCATATGTGGATTTCTTCCTATAAGTTTCTTTCTGAGCTTCGCTGAGGTCCATCTTTTCTATAATTATCTCTTTTAGGTACTGGCTCCTTATTTCCTGCATCTCACCCTTAGTTAGAGTAGTAAGCAATATCGTTTCATATGGTTTAAGGGTCCTTGATAGCGTTATTTTGTTATCGCTACCGACCTTTACCTCTTTCAATAGCAAGGAAGATCCATCAGTCATGTAAAGAGCTGACTTATCCTTTGTACCTGCAGTGTAAGGGAACTCATAGAAATCAAAAACAACTCTTAAATCCTCTGATGCAAGTTTTCTATCAGCTAAAGCCTTCTGAATAGAAATATCTACAGGTACGTCCACTGATATCGCTTGATCTGCAGTATTCCTAAAAGCCATTACAACACCAAGATCAGACACAAAGGCCTGCGCTGTCAGAAAACCAGCCTCTTCCACCGGTGTGCTCATGGTGGTCCCCACATCTATAGTCACACCAATTGGGTTGCTCCCATATTTTTTGTCGGTAATGAATGCTTTAATTAAGTCTACCGTAGGATACATCGTGCTAAGGTCCACTCTCAAAGGGTCGCTGTTGCCTGCCTCATATGGTAACTGCAGAAAACCAAATTGATCTCCTTTAAAGTTCTTGAAATCTCCCTGAGTCCCACATTCCTCACCTGCACAGACAGTGTTTACCGCGCCAGGAGCAAAATATACGTAGGCCTCTTTTGTGAATGCATCAAAATAGTTGGCATAAGTTTTCATTACGCCTTTCCACGTCTGTTTATTAAAAGGTTCCTCAGATATTGGTGCGCAAGTATCGTAAGAACTTAGCGCGCTTATGTATAGCTTATCCTTGAACTGCAGAGTCTTTATAACAAATTCCCATTCCAATTGTCCTAACGCAGTTCTTCTTGTGCCGCCATCTATCATAAAATCTACATTATCCCTGTGTAGAGGGGTCGGAGGCTGAACTATGTCTATAGGCATGGCATACCAGGCTATTTGTTCGCCGGTGGCACCCATTACCTCACCTGCTATTACAGCGCCTTTGTAACTTATCCTATATTCGTTTATATCCCTTACAAAAGCGGCTCTCTCATTAAAATTAACATCTGGGCTCATGTGAATAGCATCTATTCTACGGTCAACGATATTGTCCCCAAAAACTTTCTTATAATAGTCTTTTTTAGCTATCCTATCCATTAGCTCTACAAAAAGATTGTGGCTCTTCAGCTGTGCAAAGGAAGAGAACAACATGCTGTTAGCTACGATAGGTGTGTAGATCTCCATTAGGTTAGAAGGCATCTCTGATGGATCACCAGGTATCCTATCCTTGTGCTCAACGTAGTCTGCCACCCCTGGTATATCCCTACCTATGTAATCATATTTCAACATAAAGAACTGATATGACCTTATTGAAGAACCGTCCTTTAAACTTCTCAGCTTTGTCGCAAAGAGGTCCAAAGGCTTTCCTACTTCACTAGGATCGATCTCATAACCTGCGACTCTCAAGATAGATTCAAATATTTTTTGAGTTTCATATGAGACGTCTTTATATTCAAAGAAGAAAGAGGCAACTTTGTCAGGATGCTCTTCCAACATTACTCTGTATCCTTTATCGTGTAGGATGTTGATCATATTCCTGGCAGATTCATCTCCACCAAGATAGTCAGAAACAGTATAAGAGGTGCTTTCATGAGGGTATATTGGACCAGTATGTCCTTGACCCACGTCGTGCTTATCAGTTACTACGTATTCCTTATCACCTATTTTTATGATCCTAGCCTTTCTGTAATTTGCACCCATTCTTAATGCTGACATTTGATGTATCGGCATCAGCCATATCTGATTGGCATTCGTATTTTTTGCGCCAGTCACGACCTTATCTATGAATTTAGGATCGTCTAACTTTAGGACCTGTAAGTACTTGGTCCCTTCTGTACTGGTCGGGTTACTCTTATCAAATTGGTCATATGGCATAACCTTGACCTTTTCAGTCTCGAATATTTCAGACTCATCAGCAGAAGTTCTTCCATTGGGGTCATTAAAAAGGTTCATCCAGTTAGTCCTGTTGACTACCTTGAACGGCGTAGCTTGGTCATAATCAACAGCCTCTCCCAACTGATACGGATTGCTTGTTACGGACTTAATGTGCTTTGACGCTTCTGGGCTCACAACAAGATTAACGACATGTATGTTCTTATGATGGACAGTGGCTTCATAATATATTGGAAGATATACCTTCCCTTCATCCGCCGTAGTGATCTGGAAGACAAGATTGGCCGTTTGTTCTAATTTTATATTTGCATCCAGGGAGTATTCGCTTATATCCCCGTTCACAGAAGTCCTTGTCATTATCATATCTTTATAGAGCAATGGTGACAAGACCACGGCGTAATCAGGCCTTGTTTTATTGGACAAGAATGGATCAGGGCTTGATTTAGAATATGCATCAATTAATGTTTTGACCTTATTGTCCAGTGAAGCCTGGTCATCTACGTTCACATATAGTGACTCAAGTATGGAATGAAGATACTCTGGTTCCTTATCCATGTTGGTCTTCATTGTCATTCTGTCAGGAAGATCATTCCCCTTAACAGACACAACGAACTTATATTTTTTCTCTCCAAGCCCCTTATACAACACTATGTAGTTGGTCCCTATGTTCCTGGCTGGTTCGAATACTGCTACTACTTTATTGTCTTCGGAATAGACCGTGATCTTGTCTAAGGTCTGGGCAAACAGGATCCCACAAAAAACAAAGAGAAAGAGCCCTAGGCTCATGCGAACAAGGAATGATTTTCTACCAGGATTCATCTCTCAGGATCTCCTTTGTCTTACTTACTTAGTCGCTTTTTTCTTATCCATTTCGTATGCTTCTATCAAAGCATTTATTGTCCCAGTTATCTTAGCTGTTACATTTGCTGGGTACGTTACGCTGTCTTTAGAGATCAGTGTCTTAGATCTTATATCCCACAACGTTTTCACTACATCGTCCATGCTTGTATTCTGTACATTCTTGAGATCATCCATGCTTGCAGAGCATGTCTTCTCTGCAGTGATAAGGAGGTTCTTAGCCATAGCAGCTAGGATGTAATCCTTGAACGTACCTTCATCTATCAGAGGATCTGATTCCATAAGTAGCGGGGATAGCTCTGTGTCGTTGGTCATGGATGGGTATGTCTTGTAGAACAGGTTCTCAAACGCATCCTTAACACCCTCACAAGTTACTCCAGTAGCTGGGACCACTGCCGCCAATATCTTGGTGCTTAGCAATGAATATATTGAATCGACTTTAGCCTGAGAAACAAAGTTCTTTTCCTCTGGTCTCAGT
>JBAXXF010000090.1:0-5907 GCA_037128035.1 bacterium
TCCCTATGTAGCTTTGCTCTTTTTTGTAGTCTTCTTTAGCCAGAGAGGTCACGGGTAGCTCAACTTGCTCTTCTGTATCTGGGGCTGTTGCAGGAACTGTTTTCCATGCATCACTCTTAATTTTTTTAACAACTAGAACTTTGATGTTGCAAATGTCTGTAGCAGCATTATCTCTTTTAGCGTTCGAAATTATATCGATTATTCTCTTATCAACTTTGGTCCTATAGTCGGGAGTTTCAAAGCCAAGTTTTTCTAATAGGTAGTCTTTTATGAACGATTTGCAGGGAACGTTTTCAACCTCTAATGCGTATTTAGGTTTAGTGCTTTGTGCATAAGTAAGCCCCTTTGATAGGTCCAGTATATCTGATGCTTTTGTTATTCCTGTTTCCAGACTCAAGAAGGGATCTACAGAGGGAGCTTTATAGAACTCATTGTAAAACAACTCACTTAAGTTCTCTTTTTTTAGATTTACGTCGCTACCATCTGCAAAATATGTTTTTTCATTTGTAAATAAAGGCATATCACTGGAAGATATGATTGTTTTTGTAGCAGGGTTTACCTCGTAAGAAGCTGCCAAAGGTGTGTTGTTTCTTGGAGCACAGACACCTGTAACTGATGCGTTAGCAGTTGGTGCTACCGGTAGCCAATCCTTGGCGACCCACTGGCAGGCTCTAATTGGTATGAACTTTTGTAAGCCGCTTGTTGTATAGCCGCTTTCAGTAAGCATATTCTTTGCAAATTTTTCTTTGGCGGTGTATGCGGCGCGATAATATAAGCAGACTGGATCGTAAACTGGTTTATCTGCTGTGCTACCAAGTCCAGTGCAAATTGGTTTAGTATATACCTTAGTGTCAGGCGTGTTAAAAAATACGAGTCCTCTGCACAGAGCTTCTTTATCTGCGTTAGTAGTTACAGTGAGAGCTGTTGCTCTATCTACGCCTTTCCATGTTGTTGCTGTGTTAACGTCCCAACAGTCGTTCTGTGTTCCATCGCTGTAATCGAAGGTGAAGGGGGGGGTACCTTTGGAAACAGTTGTTGCGGACGTAGTATTATCTCCAGTTTGAGCATATAAATTAGTTGCAAATGAGTTAGTGAAGAATAAAAGGAAAAGTAAAAACATAAGATTAACCTCCAACGTACAAAATTAGGTACTATGTATTATATAGGAATTAAGGTTAAAAGTCAAGGTTAATTATTGAGCCACAGGATTGTTACTGCTTAGGTGTTGCTTGAGCTAACAATTCCTTGCAGGCTTCGTCTTTATTATCGATTGTTATGCAGGCAATCAGATTATAACCGTAGAAATCTACGTAGTCACAATGGAAGGCCCAAATTCCTTTAGAAGTATACTTCTCGTCTACATATTTTTGGATGTCAGCATTAGATCTTTTGTTCAGAATAGTCATGTCTGTGATCGTTCCGTTGCAGTAAGGAACGAAATAGCTGCAAACGTTGTCCTTGCGACTCTGATTTTCTGGAAGATCGCTGAGGTAGTATTTATTTATAAGGTCAAGCTCATCAACCTCTAAAGCTTCTGAAGGTGTACTTACGCGGTAGTATCCTGCAGCATTTTTTGTATATTTAGCATCTATAGTCTTAACTTTTAAAGACAGATAATTAGTAAACTTCGTCATTTGATCCGCGCTACAAGCTTCTGGCGTTGGGCTGGGCAGAAGAGACATTTCATCAGAGAAGTCGTAAACGTAATCAGCCGCAAATATGCACGGTGAAGCCAACAAGAGAACCGCGATCAAAATATTCTTCATGTATGACCCTCCCGAACTGGGACACAAAATTATCTTACTCGTTCTATTCAATATCTATGCCACCAAAAGTCTGAAAAGTAAAGAGATAAAATTGAGGATATTCAGGGGGTTATGGCCCCATAGCAGACAAAAATATGGCGGAAGGGCCGGAGAAGGGCTCTCAGACTGTACAAAGATTAGGCAAGATTATGTGAAAAGTCAGGGAGTTGGCTATTTTTTTAACAATTCTTTGCAAGCATCATTTTTATCTTTATCACTAATGGTTATGCAGGCTATTAAATTATAGCCATAAAAATCTACAAAGGAGCATGTGGGAGCCCATATGCCACTAGGCGTATAGTTTTTATCTACATAAGCCTGGATAGTTGCGTCCGATCTCTTATTAAGGGTAGCTATGTCGCTGGTCCCATTACAGTAAGAAACAAAGTCTTTGCATCCTTCATTTTTATAAACATCGCTTTCTGGCTTATCATTTAGGTAGTATTTATTTATGAGGTCAAGCTCATCAATTTCTAAAGCTTCTGAAGGTGTACTAACGCGATAGTATCCTGCAGCATTTTTTGTGTATTTGGCATCTATAGCTTTAACTTTTGAAGATAGATAGTTAGTAAACGCACTCATCTGATCTGTCGTGCACGGCTCTGCAAACAGGCACGTCGAAGCCAACAAAACAGCTGCGATCAAGATCTTCTTCATTTATGGCCCTCCCGAGAACAGGATAACAGGACTGTATATACAAGATTCGCAGCATTGATAGCAACACAAAAATGGCGCATAACCTTATATGCCATTGAAAAAATCCCAAAAGATGATAACTAATTATGTATGGACAAAAGATATCAACAAATCAGAAGCTTTTATAAGACATATCTGAACAATATTGTACAGATACTGGTCAAAGAAGGCATTAATCCCAACCTGTTCTCATACACGGTGCTTTTCATATGCTTCATCTTCGCCTTCTTCATGCTAGCAGAGGGTGTAAGGCAGGCGGGGACTGTGGCGCTTATCATAGCGGTCTGTGACATAATGGGCTCACTTGTAGCGGATGACATGGGAGAAAAGAACAAGATCAGTGGCCTACTTGATTCCATCTTGGACAAGTATTCAGAGATAATCTTTTATACTGCAATAATAGTTACAGGGCTTCAGATAGAGAACACCATTCTTGCGCTCTTTGCATTCCTTGCGCTGATTGGTGCCTCTATGACCACGTTCATAATCAACAAGGCAAAACAGTTCGACATAAATATAGATTGGGGATTTATAAGACGTCCAGAAAGGATCTTGCTCCTTGCTTTTGGTATGTTCTTTGGTTTCACGGGTCTGACCATCGCGTCAGTCATAGTTGCATTGGTAGCTAACGCTACGGCGTTGTATTTTGTATGGCATATTTGCTTTAGTAAGAAGAAATAGGAAAGTGGAGCGGATTTTCCGCCGGGAGGTTCCTCTGGTTACTTTATTATTATTCATGAGCCTGATCTTTACATCGGGAGCTGACGCAAAGCCTTTTGCAAATAATTTTATAGAAATGAACATTCCAGATTCGTGGGAATGCACACTTTATGCTGGCGAAGATTGGACATGTCAGCCAATGGATAGGGAAAAAGCCAAGGACGTTATAATTGCGATGTCCTTTGCCAACCAGGGCGGTGGAGACTCGCTTCAGGAGTTCTACAAGTACCTTCAAGACTCCCTGATGATAACAGATCCTGCCACGCACAAACAGCATCCAAGTAAACCTATCAATATGCAATATAAAGACATCATGGGTCAGTCATGGGTGGACAGTCAGCATCTAAGCACTATCGTACCTAACTACTTAACACGTTGTCTTGCCACCATAAAGGACGGCAGAGCTGTCCTTATAACGATAACCGTCGAGAAATCAAAATATTCAATGTATATGTCAGAATTGTACAAGACAGTTGAGAGCATGAAGATAAGAATGACCCTCCCTGCAGCTCCTATGGAAACAGGCTTAAAGGGATTGATAGGTAACCAGCAGGGCGCCATCAAGAACACAGAAAGAAAGGGCGGTGTGGTAGCTATAGCAATACAGAAGAGTACGGGTAGCTGGATATGGGCGGCTATGTTCGCAGTGGTAGCATTTATACTGGTCTTCTACATAATAAAGAAAAGAAACAAAAGCAGAGCAGCAAAAAAGAGAGGTATGTTAAAGTGAACTTCAAAAGCAAAAAAGAATGGAATGAGCTCAGAGGATTGATCAGGGAACTATCTTATGAAAAACGTAACGTCACTCTTGCAAGCGGAAGACAGTCTGATTTTTACATCGATACAAAACAGACTTCTCTTAATTCAAGGGGTGCTTTACTTATAGGAACGATATTAACAGAAGTTATATCTTCCGAATTTAAAGACGCTATAGCGGCTGGCGGTATAACAATGGGTGCAGATCCACTTGCTACCGCAACGTCAGTTATAAGCGATATGAAAGGGACTCCTATCCATGCTTTCTATATAAGAAAGGAACCAAAGGGACACGGTACAGGCCAGTGGGTTGAAGGTACAAAGAACATTCCATCAGGCTCTAAGGTCGTAATACTGGAAGACGTTGTTACAACAGGCGGCTCCACATTAAAGTCCTGTGATCGTGCAAAAGAGTACGGTCTTAACATCCTCGGCATAATCTCAATTGTTGATAGAGAAGAGGGTGGCAGAGAGACGATAGAAGCGCAGGGATATAAATTTATGTCGCTGTTCACAAAGACTGAAATTGTACAATAAACTAATTTTTTTATTACTGCAGGTCAAAGCAACTTCGGAGTGTTTGTATTATCTCTTTTTTAGTAATGCCGCCATATTCTTTCAATAAGTTATCAAAGTATTGATCACTCTCTCTGGAAATATCTTGGACAAATTTTTCCATATGCATTTTGGCAATACCATCAAGCTTACATTTTTTGCTGTTGGACAGCATTACTGTTAGCCTGATTGCATCCTTTTTGTGCTTTTTTATATCACTAGAATCAACTAGTTCACCTTTGGCCTTTCTTTCATTTAACTCATTGTATGCTCTGGCTTTTAAAGCGATGTTAGCTACAGGTCCTATAATAGAGTAGCCCTTGCAAATTTCTTTGTTGTACAAGATTATATCAAAGTATTCTTTTTCAAGTAATATCGCAGAAAGTTTTCCTACGCATTCATTGGTGTCTATAGGTACGATATGTTGACCTTCCCCAAGCTCCAATTCTCCAAAATTTTTGGCAAAGATTTCTAGTTGCTGTGGATAGCCATTCTTTTTAGGGTTTAAAAATCTATAAAAACCAGTTTTACCATTCTTGCCGAGACTAATTTGGTACCCCCCAGCCTCTATATATGTTTTTAATTTATTGGTAAAACGATAAGATGGATGAGCTATTATGACTATATCTATGTCTTTTGTGGATCTAAAAGTATAGCCAGCATCGCTCATTGTTATACTACAAGCCGTTCCACCTATGATGACAAACAGGTCCTGCTCGTCTTTAAAATAACTAGAAAAATGATCTAATTCTTTAATATTACCCATCTATGTTAAGCCCATATTGCTCCAAAATTTTTTTAATTTCAAGTTGTATTCTGTCGTCAGCCTCATCCTTCATACTTAAATATAAAGATATTGGATTTATTATTCCATTGTTAGAGCAAAAAAAAGGTGAGATATTCCATACTTCAATAATAAAGCGAGCGTCATCTTCATTGCAAAGATTTATTTTATTATTTTTTAATAGTTTTATGTATTCCTTTTTATATATTGCTAAAATAGCCTTATCTTCTTCGTTAAGCATTCCAAGTTTAGACAAGGCTGTTGTGCCAGCCTTGACAGTGTAGTGTTCTATGTTTTTTAGATCCTTTACAAATGTAGTGCTTTCCACTGGTGTAGTAAAATTATTTTTTACTAACACCCAGAGTCTGTTTTTATCCAGTAGCGTTACTGTTTTTTCTCTTCCATTTTGAATAAGTTTACAATAATTATGTTGCTGTAGCTCAAATAAAGCTCTGCTTATGGTCATAGGAGATTCATCCATTAGCTTTGTTATCTCCTTGCCTGTTTTTCCTGAGATATTTTGTTTTAGTATCTCACTAATGACTATTTCTTCAGCTGTGCGCGATGTATTTACTTTTTTCATGTTTAATT
>JBAXXF010000091.1:0-5901 GCA_037128035.1 bacterium
GCTACTAACATCATTTACAAGTGTTGCACCTGCTAACAATGCCGCTTCTATAACGTCCGGTTTGTTAGAATCTATAGAGATGAGAGGTTTAAATTCCTTATCAATAGCCTCTATAATAGGGATAACCCTATCCATTTCTTCCAGTGTCATTACGCCCATACTGTCAGGGCGTGTGGATTCACCACCTACGTCTATTACCGTTGCTCCGTCATTTAGGAGTTTCTCTACCTGACGCATGGCGGAGTCACGATCGTTGAACTTTCCACCGTCAGAAAAGGAGTCCGGTGTGACATTAAGGATACCAATAACTATAAAATCCTTTGAAAGGTCAAAGGTCCTCTGCCCTATTTTTATTTCCACAGGGTTCTGTGTTATTATCTTTTCAACTTCATCTGCTACTACTTTAAAACAGTCAGGTTGCATTCTCATTTTAGAGACGAACCTTTTTAGTACAGAGATATTCCCCATCATAAGAACATCCGTGTGTGCTTCCTTACAAGCGTAGCTTGATCTGCTTATAGCGGCGTCACCACCACTACCAAGCATTTCTTGCTTTATGATATTGGCCCATGAGGTCTTTACGGACTTGATGAGTATATTAAGGTGCTGTGACTTTGGTGAAAGTATCTCAACAGAGCAAGGCTCTACGTCAATGGACTCTAATATCCTTTGCGCCTCTTCCTGGTCATGCAGTCTGATGGGATAGGCTAGCATCAGCCTTTACTTCCTCCGTTTTAGTTTCTTCCGTTTTGTCTTCATCAGCGGAGTGCAACCTTCTACTCTCCAATTTAGGAGGTAGGGTCTTGCCATCCAGCAATATGTCTATCTCGTCGGCACTCAATGCTTCTCTATCAAGCAGTGCTTCCGCTATGGTGTTCAACATTTCTTTGTTCTTTATGATAAGGTCTTTAGCCTCGCTGTAGCAAGACATGACGATGTTCCTGATCTCTTCATCTATGGTCTTTGCAGTATCTTCACTGTAATTTTTCATCTGGGCAAATTCCTTACCAAGGAATACCTGATCATGCTCACTGCCCCATTTTAGTGGACCCATCTTGTCGCTCATTCCCCAGCTGCAGACCATCTTTCTGGCTATGTCGGAAGCCCTTTCAAGGTCATTGCTGGCCCCTGAGGTCTTACTGTTAAGGATAACTTCTTCTGCTATCCTTCCACCCATCAGCACCTTTATATCTGCGATGGCCTTTTCTTTCTTAAGAAGATATCTGTCGTCCTCTGGCATTGTTTGGGTAACACCCATTGCAAGACCGTGAGGTATAATAGTAACTTTGTGTAGAGGGTCAGCGTCCTTGATAAGTTTTGCAAGTATTGTATGACCGGCTTCGTGTACAGCTGTGATACGCTTTTCTTCATCGCTGATTATCATGCTGTGTCTTGCAACGCCCATTATGACCTTATCTTTTGCTCTCTCTATATCGTGCATGGTAACGCTCTTGTTACCGTCGCGGGCAGCAAGTAATGCCGCTTCATTTATAAGGTTCTCAAGGTCAGCACCTGTGAATCCAGGTGTCGCCTTTGCAGTGACTTCAAGGTGAACATCATCAGCAAGAGGCATCTTGGATGAGTGAACTTCCAAAATACGTTTTCTGCCTTTTACGTCTGGACGATTGACTATTATCCTTCTGTCGAATCTTCCTGGTCTTAAAAGCGCAGGGTCCAGAACGTCTGGTCTGTTGGTTGCCGCTATCAATATTACGCCCTCGTTGGATTCAAATCCGTCCATCTCAACAAGTAGCTGATTCAAGGTCTGTTCTCTTTCATCATGTCCGCCGCCCATTCCTGCTCCGCGGTGTCTTCCTACAGCGTCTATTTCATCTATGAATATTATGCATGGTGCGCTTTTTTTACCTTGTTCAAAAAGATCCCTTACTCTGCTTGCTCCAACACCCACGAACATCTCCACAAAGTCAGAACCACTGATGCTGAAAAACGGCACGCCTGCTTCTCCAGAGATCGCTTTTGCCAACAATGTCTTACCTGTTCCTGGTGCTCCAACAAGTAGAACGCCTTTAGGTATCCTGCCGCCAAGGCGTGTATATTTTCTTGGGTCTTTTAGAAAATCTACGAACTCCCTTAACTCTTCCTTAGCTTCATCTACACCTGCAACGTCCTTGAAGGTGATCTTCTGTTTGCCTTCATTAAGCAGTCTTGCACGGCTCTTACCAAAGCTCATTGCTTTGCCGCCGCCTGACTGAAGCTGACGCATGAACATAAAGAACAAGATGAAAAGGAATATCATCGGGCCCCAGTTTATGAGTATCTGTTGCCACAGCGGGCTTTTTTCCGCTTCTTCATAGTTAGGTGTAAGGCCATTATCCCTTACAAGTTTGAATGCTTCAGCACCTGTAGGACCTATGGTCTTAAAATATCGGCCTTCGTTATATTCTGGCTTATATTTCCCTACTATCTTTTGCTCACCTTTAAAAGTCACCTCTGCGACCTTTTTGGCCTCAAGATCGGTAACAAGGGTAGAGAACGCTACATCTAGCTGTTTCTCTTTCTGCCCTTTGAACACATTAAAAATAAAAACGAACATGAGCAGTAGGGCAACCCAAAGTGCTATCGTTTTGTACGATTGTTTCATTGATAAATATCTCCCATGATTTGAACAGTTTCGGCTGTGGGGCGTGCCCCAAAAAGCCCCTAGACCCTAGCATGCCGGGGTCCGGGGGTCAATATTATCATTGTCAACGCGCCAGACAATAGTCATTTACCCTGCCCGGACCCCTAAAGTTTAGGGCCAGCCTTCCGATAAGAGCTTTTGGGACAGTAGTACGTTAGTTCATGGAGGTGCCCACAATGAAGGTTTTAATGATTTTAGCAGCATGCTTGCTAAGCTCAAATCTTCTTCTAGCTGACCAGGTAAATGATGAAAGCGGTGTTGCCGTTAAAGCACAGCCGTTCCATTATGCCGGCCAAAGCAACCTGATGACAAACCAGGAAGCCAAGGTAAGAAAGCCTGCCAGCGTTGATCCTATGCAAAAATACTACAGATTCTTTGATTCAAAGGAAGACAAGTACAAAAATCTGTATTAAGTTTTTGGAATGAGACAGTTCAAAAAAGCCGCACTTCTTGTTGAAGGTGCAAAGGATATATTCCACGCTAAAACAGCGTCCGTCCTCTTAAGATACAGGCCAGAAAGTGTTGCCTACCTGCTTGATTCCACACGCAGTAATCCTTTTGCCTCCACTTCCTCTACACCAGTCATCAGCGACTTAAAAGAGGCTATAGGAAAGATAGATTCACTTATAATATGCCTGATGCTCCCAGAAGGCAAAGTGCCTAAAAGCTGGGTAGATCACCTAAGCACAGCGTTAAAGAACGGTATAGATGTCATAAATCCCCTTCATGTGGATTTTGGTGCCTTGCCAGAACTGGCAAATGTGCTTGGCGGCGTGAGCAATGATTCTTCAGAAGCTGTAACAAAATTCAAAGAAGCCAAAGGTCAGATACACAATATAAGGATACCGCCTAATGACATAGAGCTTTTTGCCTTCAAAGTGCTAAAAACCCATGCAAAAAGGGTACTTGCGGTGGGTTCAGATTGCAATATAGGCAAAATGCTGACCTCTTTGGAGCTGAACATAGCTGCCAAAAAGCGTGGTTTGAACTCCGATTTTGTAGCTACCGGACAGATCGGAATGCTCATAAAAGGAGAAGGTATCGCGATCGATCGCGTCATCTCTGACTTTGTGCCTGGTTCAGTTGAAAAGTTGATAATGAAAGAAAAAGACAGGGACATTCTTTTTGTAGAAGGACAAGGTTCTGTGTTCCAGCCTATATATTCCGCAGTTACTATGGGCCTTGTGCACGGCACAGCTCCCGATGCAATGATACTCTGTCATCTTCCTAGCAGAAAAAAACTAAGATACACTGATATCGATATGCCAGATTATCCGACGATGATACGCATGTATGAGGACCTTGCAGGAATGATACACAAGAGCAAGATAGTTGGCATCTCCCTTAACTGCCATGACATGAGCGACGATGAAGCTATGAAGATCATAAAGCAGACAGAAAAAGAGACAGGACTTCCGACTACTGATCCAGTTAAATTTGGTGTTGAGAAATTAATGGATGCGTTGTCAAAATATTTAAACTTTGCATGATCCTCTCCAGTGGTGGCTTTAGATCATCAAACTCATACTTGTATTCCTTCTGCGTTGTAACGTCTATGATACTGCCTGATACTTTTAATTCAGGGAAAGCGTTCTGGGCGTAGTAAAGATAGCAAGCCATCTGTGCCTTATAGCCTTCCATCATTTTTTCATCTATGCCTGTTTTGTAATCTATGACCCAGACCCTATCATCATATATGTTCATCCTGTCCATTCTACCTATGACCACATCGTTGGATATCGTAGCAAGAAAACCATGTTCTGTTCTAAAGTTGCTCGCCTCAAATACTTTTTTACCGATATCAGAAGAAACGAACTTATCTACCATATCACTAACGCCAGGCACGTAATTTTCAAGTAATTCGTGGACCATGATACCAGTTTGTTCTGAGCTCTCAAAAAGTTCTGAGACATCTTTCTTGATCATATTATCCAGCATAAGCTGAGGAGAAATAGCAAAATCCCTTATCATGGAAACAGAATATCTGTTGGTCCGCTTGCCAAGAACAGCGCGCTTGCCATACTCTGATTGCATGCCAGCTGCCTGGGGCTCTACCACCTTTATTATCTCTCTTAAGATCCTGGTCTGTATCCTGCTCTCGCCTTCTTTAAAAGCAACGTTCTCTATTCTTGAACTAAAGATATATGATGCCCAATCTATCCATCTTTCACTTTTTATTGCGTTAGCTTCGTCGCCTTTGATACCTTTGTTCAGTGCGCCTTCAAAATTCCCTATAAAATACAATTCCTCTTTTGCTCTAGTAGATGCAACGTAGAATACCCTCTTTGATTCCGCAAGTTCTGCCCTATCCTCATCCTCTTTTATGAATGAGTGATATGGTGTTCCTCTTCTGTCGTGTTCAAGTCTGTCCCTTAGTCTTAATGAAATATCTCCATCGGTAGAAACGGCAAAAAGATCACGACCACCTGGTGCATTATGAAGGCTTGGTAATATCACGACAGGAAAATCCAGCCCCTTTGAAGCATGAACTGTCATCAATCTAACTGCATCCTTAACTTCAAGATCATTTTTGTCTGATGATGAAACGGAAAGGAATTCCATAAAATCGCTAAGTCCACCACCCATCTCTTCTACGTCTTGGGCTATCCTTAATATCATTTCCTCAAGTCCAGTTTCGCGTCCTGGATACAGAGCGGCTATTGATGGGATGAACTCAGAATAAGAAAGTATCTGAGATACATATTCCGTAAAATTACCGCCTTCACGCCCAAGGGCTTCGCAGTTATCAAAGAATGAATTTATTTGATGCCCCTTTATTGAATCCCACAAGTACTGGTTCTCTTTTTTGAACTTGTAAATATCCTGGTCGCTGATGTAAAAGCGAGGCAGTTTAATGGTCTCCATTAAATAAAAATTATTGTACGGATTAAGGATGAAACCAAAAAGGCTTGTAAGCCTTTTTATTATCTCTTCCTTATCCGTATCGCCCCATACGACGTAAGGTATCTCGTTCTTTATAAGGAACTTCTCAAATACAGGTATATTGGACCTTGTACGGAAAAGGATAGCAAAGTCATCAAACTTTCTTCCGCTCTTTATCTTTTCTTTTATCAGATTGACCGTGCATAGTGCTTCTAGCTCTACGCTGGCGGACTTAGTTTCAGGGTCGCCAACGTTCAAGAATTTCACTATACCGTCATCAGGATGCGGGCTGTCCTTTTTTCCCATATCCATCTTCATATATTCAGGATCAAAGGACTGCTTTTCTCCGGTCCATTGATCAAAGAGAACTTCAAAAC
>JBAXXF010000092.1:0-5819 GCA_037128035.1 bacterium
AAGTTCAATGGGAAGATATAAAAAGAAAAGAGAAAAATAATAAAACTACTGACAGCAAAGGTGCTGAGCAGGAACGCTCTGCCATAGACGGTGTACCTCTTGCGATGCCATCCACCTTACAGGCCGTAAGACTAACAGAAAAAGCAGGGCGCGTTGGTTTTGATTGGAAGAAAGCTGATGATGTAGTGGACAAGATAGACGAGGAACTAGCAGAACTTAAACATGAATTGAAAAGTGGTAATAGACAAAAAATAGAACATGAACTTGGTGATATGCTTTTTGCGATATGTAATCTCTCCAGGCATCTAGATATGGACCCTGAAGAAGTGCATAGGAAAGCTCTTATTCGTTTTAGGGAAAGGTTCAAGATGATGGAAACGTTTGCCGCTGAAAAAGGCAAGCATCTAAAAGATTTTGATCTTGAACAGCAGGAAGAATTCTGGAAACGAGCAAAAAAGGCCCTAGAACAAAAGAAATAAGAGGCTAGACCCCAAATGCCTGAAACCCAAATAAAAAAACTTAGTGTAGTTGCCGCCATCATCACGGATGATAGTGGTAAGATGCTTGTGACCCAAAGGGGCACGGGGATGAGGTTTGCTGGTAAGTGGGAATTTCCTGGTGGTAAGGTAGAAGAAGGTGAAAGCCTGGAGTCTGCCCTGAAAAGGGAGATACTAGAAGAACTGACGTTGAAAATAGATATCAAAGAGCAAATTTTAACGTGGCAATACAATTACCCCTTTGCTATAATAGATTTTACTGCTTACAGGGCTACGGTCAGCAGTGGGAACTTGAAGCTTGTTGAGCACATGAGCTCAAAATGGGTAAGCCTTGGAAGCGAACTTAGTAGTCTTGATTGGGTCCCTGCAGACTTGAAATTAGTGGCTTTTTTGAATGCTTGAATTAGGTAAAGATGTTGTTGACTTTTAGAACATTTGTGGTATAATAAACACATGGTAATCAGGCATCTATTATTGGAGGGCCTCACAATGAAGACATCCAGGATATTAAAGGCAACGATGGTCGTCACAACGGCGATATTTCTGACGTCTTGCGCGATGGTCATTACCCCTTCCGGTAACCCACAGCCAACAGATGGTTCAACTGCAGGCAGTTCCGCAGGAGCCGGGAATATATATATAGCCGGTGGTATTGACTATCAATTTGCTTACTACAGCGTGGCAGACCAAAAATGGAATATCTGCGATGTCCCAAATAGCGACGTTCCTGTTGCTTTTATGTCTGGTGGTTACACACCCCGCATGGCTCTGGATAGCAGCGGAAAAATATATATGACTGCGGCCTATGTGCAGGGAACTAAAAGTATTTTTGGCGTTTGCGAAGGCACTAAATTTGTAGAACTCCCAACTCCAGTAAATGCAGATTTTGGAGAGATGAAGATAAAAGCCCTTTACGGCATAGCTGTATCCAGCAACGATGAAACACTCGTCATAGGTAGTGTCACTGATGCCATCGA
Organism: bacterium; assembly: GCA_037128035.1. Lineage (GTDB taxonomy): Bacteria > Bdellovibrionota > JAFGOL01 > JAFGOL01 > JAFGOL01 > JAPLFT01. Next base: position 1,475 of record JBAXXF010000092.1, read on the forward strand.
TAATTACCACGGAGTGATCTGGAAGGCCGGAGTTCCCTCACTGTTGATGACGAACGACGAATCAATAACTAGCGCGGAACCTAACTCTATCGTTGTGGATGGTAAGGACGTCTATATTTCTGGTACTGTTCTAATTCAGAGTAGCCAGACTAGTTCGACTGGAACTGGATTCTGGAAGAATGGAGCATGGAACAATATTGGTTGCAAGGTTCAAGTAGCTTCCAAGGGAGCAGTGGCCTTAGCTGGGGCGGCTTTATCTTTTTACGATGGTAAACTATATCAGGTAACTAGCTATAAAGGTGCTGATGCTAACCAGCATGTCGGTTATTGCACAAACAATGCTACATATACTGAGCTATACAGCGGCGGTACTGGTATTACAGCCATTTTTATAACCAAGTTCTTTGTTACTAAAGATGGAGCATATATAGCCGCTGACGTTACAGCAAATTCAAAGAAAAAGGCAGTTATTATGGCGGCCTCAGTTTCATCTGCGCTTGCATCAGTTGATGCTGATAATATTGCTTACGTGTATGGGTTGGCGCTGGACAACAATGGCGATCTGTGGGCTGTAGGAGCTAATATGAAGCCTAAAGATCTGACAACAGCTGTCGCCACCATGTGGGATAAGAACGCTAAACCTCAGTATTTTCCACAGGATGGAAAGATGACAGCCTTTAGCGATATAGTTGTAGCTCCATAAAAATCGATTGAGAATCTTTCTGTAACAATGTAATATCGGCCTCTAGCTAGGTTTGCTGGAGGTTATCCTTAAATGAGATCCGAAAAATTCAAGGGCTTGGGCACAGCACTTATAACCCCGTTCAGGAACGGCGGTGAGATAGACTACGAGACCTTATCAAAGCTCATAGAGTTCCAGATAAAATCTGGTGTTGACTATTTGGTGATGGCAGGGACCACCGGCGAAGGCGTTACCCTTGAGGATGAAGAGACCCTTGAACTACTTAGGTTCGTGCTTAAAAAGGTAAACAAAAGGATCCCTATAGTCGCAGGCTGTGGAAGCAACAGCACTAGTTCTCTTATTAGAAGGATAAAAGCAATGAATATGCTAGGAGTTGATGGTTATCTTGTTGTCAGCCCCTATTACAATAAACCAAGTCAGGAAGGCCTATTGGCTCACTACGCTGAGGTAGCAAAGGCCGCAGAGAAGACACCAATAATATTATACAATGTCCCTGGGCGTACCAGCGGTTGGATAATGCCAGAGACCGTCGCTCAACTTGCCATCAAACATCCCAATATAGTGGCTATAAAAGAAGCTAGTGGTGATGTGAACTTTGCTATGGAAATGTATAGAAAGGTCTCCGCTAAGACACCTGATTTTCTTTTCCTTTCTGGTGACGATGCTATCACTCTGCCTCTTATGGCAGTAGGATACAGCGGCGTTATCTCTGTAGTATCAAATGAAGCACCAAGGGAAATGAAAGAAATAGTTACTTATGCCGCAAAGGGTGACTTCGCCTCAGCATCTAAAGTTCATTATATATTATTAGAGCTCATGAAGGCCAACTTTACAGAGACCAATCCATGTCCTGTTAAATATGCGATGAAAAAACTTGGTTACTGCGACGGTAGTGTGAGACTTCCACTCTGTGAGCTACAGGATATGAAAAAAATGGATGAAGTTTTAAAAGAATATCTATAAAAAAGGGAGCCAAACATGAAAAAAACTTTTTTACTTATCGCATTGATCTCAATGCCTGCATTTGCAAGCCCAGGCCATCTGACAGAGACTATCAATTTTGAAGGGACGCTTATACCATCATCAGGAGATCCAGTCGCAGTCGCTTTTCAAGCCGATGTATATAAATCTGCGGCAACAAATTCATATTATGATACATACCTTATTATAAGAGCTGAATGGGATAACGAACCTAAGACAGTTGAAGAGGGTGTTACATATCAGGTGACCACTACAAAATGTACCTCTCTAGAACTTTCATGCAAAACGGGCGAAAGCTGTCCTGATTTAAGTTGTGATAAAGCAAAGGAAAACCTGATTAGTTTCTTTAAGTTCAAAAAAGCTACGCTTCCTTGCAACAATGGGGAATATAGGCTTAATCTGAGCAGTATGAAACTTGAAGAATTCTCCCCAACAAAAGTCAAGATACAGCTCTACTAGATAGTATATATTTAGAGCTTGTTTAGTAGATAGATTAGGCTATTATTACCCACCATGGATAATAAATTAGACCTTTCGCTGGTCATAATAACACTGAACGAAGAGAACAACATAGAGCGTTGTATAGAGTCCGTTCCATTCGCAAAAGAGATAATAGTCGTTGATTCCGGAAGTACTGACAGGACCAGAGAACTGGCTGAGGCCCTTGGTGCAAAGGTCATACATCAGGAATGGCTTGGGTACGGGGCTCAGAAAAAATTTGCTACAGAAAAAGCTAGCTGTGCATGGGTGTTATCACTGGATGCTGATGAGTGGCTAAGCGAGGCTCTTCAGGATGAGATACATCAAGTCATTACTTATGACGGGATGGGATTCCTCGTCTATTCCATGAGAAGGCTTAGTCAATATATGGATAAGTGGATATATCACGGAGGCTGGTTCCCTGACTGGCAGATGAGGCTTTTTAAGAACGGCTCTGCGCAATGGGACGATGATGAAGAGATCCATGAGACCATAAAAACAAATGAAAGAACAGCCAGGTTGGCAGGCGTTATATATCATAAGCCTTTTGATAGCATAAAAGAGCAGGTCGACGTAAATTTTAAATATGCAAAACTGATCGCAAAAAGAAAATATAAGCATGGGAGAAGATTGTTCTCTCCATACATCTTGGTCATAAAAACGCTTTTGCGTTTTGTAGAGAACTTCATATTCAAAGGCGGCTTCAGGGATGGGACAAGAGGTTTTATCATAGCATTCAACTCAGCCCAGTCATACATGATGCAACTTTATCACCTCTATAGAACATCACTACAAGAAGAAAAGGTAGAATAATGTCCAGCTTCGCACATCTTCATCTTCATACCAATTACTCAGTATTGGACGGTGCCATAAGGATACCGGATCTGGCGCACAGGCTTAAGGAACTCGACATGAAGGCCTGCGCGATGACCGACCATGGTGCAATGTTCGGCGCTGTAAAGTTCTATAAAGAAATGAAGAGCAAGGGGATAAAGCCCATAATAGGCTGCGAGGCCTATATGACAGCCGGCCCTAGGCAAAACAAACTGAACGATAATTTTCACCTTGTATTGCTCTGCCAGGATAAAGAAGGTTACAAGAACCTTTCTAAGCTTGTCACGCTAGCCTACACCGAGGGTTTTTACTATAAGCCAAGGATGGATAGGGAGCTCCTAGAAAAATATAATAAGGGATTGATAGCTTCCAGTGCCTGCTTAAAGGGAGAAATAGCACAGCTGATACTAAATGGCAGGGATGAAGAAGCCAAGATAATCGCAAAATGGTACAAAGATGTCTTTGATGGTCGCTTTTACCTAGAACTCCAGGACAACGGGATAGATGATCAATATCTGGTGAATGAGAAGCTGGTCAAGCTTTCTATGGAATTGGACATCCCAATGATAGCAACAAATGACTGCCATTACATTAAAAAAGAGGATGCCTTTATTCAAGAAGTGCTTCTTTGTGTGTCTACAAAAAAGACGCTGGCCGACACGAACAGAATGAAAATGTCTACCAACGAGTTTTACCTTAAGACCCAGGAAGAAATGGCGTCAGGTTACTTTAAAGAGTATCCAGAGACGCTGTCTAATACTTTGAAAATAGTGGACCAGTGCGATTTTTCGTTCAAGACAGGTATACATTATCTACCTGTAATGGGAAAGGACGAGGAAGAAAGTAAGAACATAATAGAAACGCAATCATGGGAAGGTCTGAAGACAAAGAAATTCCCAGAAGATAAAAAACAAATATACGACGATAGACTTAGATACGAGCTAGATGTCATAAAGAAGATGGGATACTCCAGTTACTATCTGATAGTTAGCGATTTCATCAGCTGGGCAAAGAATAATGATGTGCCAGTTGGCCCTGGTAGAGGCTCTGGTGCTGCCTCTTTAGTCGCATATGCACTTGGCATAACCAACCTGGACCCTATCAAGTATGATCTGATCTTTGAAAGGTTCTTGAACCCAGAAAGAGTAAGTCTTCCTGACTTTGATATAGATTTTTGCAGTCGTAAAAGGGATAAGGTCTACGAATATATAGTAAATAAATATGGCAAAGATTATACGACCAAGATAACCACGTTCGGCTTCTTAAAGGCAAAGAGTGCCATCACTGACGTAGGCAGGGTCCTTGGATATCCTGTAAGGGACATCAAGGACATAACGGCGCTTGTTC
>JBAXXF010000093.1:0-5804 GCA_037128035.1 bacterium
GGCGTAACTGGAACGGATACTGTTGATGTCGTAGGTGCTGCTACGCAGAAGCTGTTGTAACAGTAGAAGCTGTTGCAGCTGGTATCTTAACAGTTGTATCAGCTGCCAGCACAGCTGTCTTAGGTAGTTCAGATCCCTTAGCAGAATCTAAAAGCTCAGCCTTTCTGTAGCTGGATAGCTCGGCTTTAAGTTCTTTGTTCTTTTCTATTAGATGCTTTAATGCCACAAGTCTTTTTGCTTCTTTCAATATTTTGCAATCAACAGCTCTCCCTGATGGTGAGTAACAAATAGAGTCTGGTGCCGCGAAAGCTTTAGTTGCTGCGGAGCCTATGACTGCAGATATCAGGGCCAATATTAGTAGGTTTCTTCTCATTTAATCCCCATGCTTAACAAAATACATCAGTCTGTCCTGTCTAATTATGCAATTACTGTGCCGGGGTATCTTTGGCAATGGTAATAACAGCCATCCCGCTTACTTATTGATTAGAATTAAATTTGCTGTTAGTGTACGAAAGCTGCTTTGGCGTTCAACATTTAAACACTTATCAAAGGAGATAATGAAATGCTATTGAGCCTTGCCTTCCTTATAATGTCCCTATCTCAGAACGCTTATTCGATTGAACCAGATAAGCTACATGTCCCTTCACCTGACTGGCAGGACCAGATAATCTATTTTCTGGTCACAGATAGGTTTAGCGACGGTGATAGCTCCAATAATGATCAAGGGGCAGGGGAGTTCGATCAGCAAAAGAATGAAAAATACAGTGGTGGAGATATACAAGGTGTAATAGATAAGATCCCTTACATTAAAGAATTAGGAGCCACAGCTGTTTGGATAACTCCGGTCCTTGCCAATCAATGGTGGGACCCTTGGAATTCTCATTCCGGATATCACGGTTATTGGACAGAGAATTTTAAGGCTGTAGACAAACACATGGGCGACCTCAACACCTATAAAAAATTATCGTCAGAGCTTCATAAGAACGACATGTACCTTATACAGGATATCGTTTGTAATCATGTAGGGGACTTTTTCAGATACAACGGTCCCTTTGACCCTAAGGATCCCACAAAGAATTTTGAACTTAATATGGACTCAAAGCCCTCCTATAGACCAAGCCAGTATCCTTTCGACCACAACGACGTGAGAAACCCAAAAGATAGAGCTATGCACGTGTATCATTGGACACCGGACATCACTAACTTTAATGATCCAAAACAAAAATATCGATATCAGATGAGTACCCTTGATGATCTTAACACTTCTAATAAGTTAGTAAGGGATGCTTTAAAGGACTCATATAGCTACTGGATAAAGGAAGTAGGGGTTGATGCCTTTAGGGTCGATACTGCTACCTACGTCGAGCAGTCTTTTTGGAATGACTTTAATCCTTGGATGGAGAACTTTGCAAAGAAACTGGGGAAAAAGGATTTTCTTATATTCGCAGAGACATGGCTTAATGCTGACCCTTTTAGACCAGAAGGCGATAAAGAGGCTGCCGCTTACATTTCTTATGGAAAATTTAGTTCGATAATAAACTTTTCTATGCAAATGGATATAGAAAGAGTTATAGGACGTGGGTCTCCCACAGCGTTCTTAAGCTACAGGGTAAAGAACCTTTACAAATACTATAAGAACCCTCACCAATTAGTTAATTTTATAGACAACCACGACATGAGTAGGTTCCTGTCGAATTATGGCAAAGACAATTTTATACAAGCAATGGCCTTCATTCTTACAATACCAGGGATACCATCAATATACTACGGTGCTGAACAAGGTTTTAAGGCCACAAGATCATCCATGTTCAAAGCAGGTGTAGGATCAGAAGGTACAGATCACTTTAAGACCAACTCAGAGTATTTTAAACTTGTAAAAGATCTGATAAAGATAAGAAAGGATAACGCTGTTTTTAGACGTGGTGAGATAGCGATATTAAAAGACTCAAAATCAGAGCCTGGCGTTTTTGCTTATGAGATGAAGTATAAAAAAGACCATGCGATAGTTATGCTTAACACTTCTTCTGACCCCGTGATAATGGACAATCTTCAAACCGATCTTAAGTCAGGGACAGTTCTTACTTCTGTGTTCTCTAACAATACCGATGGCAAACCAATTATTATAGGGGAAAAAGGTGGAGTATCCAAGGTCCTAGACCCTAAGGCACTTTCTATTTATATAGTCGCTGGCAATGACTCAGCTAGAGCTGTGCAGAATAAAATAACTGAGATCTCCGTCTTGAACTTTACCGCTAATAAAATAATGTCAGGCAACTTCGACCTGGAGGGTAAAGCAGACGATTCATTAAAAGATAGGGATATACTTCTAGTAATAGATAATAACTTAAAAGACGCTGTTCCTGTAGTCTCAATAGGGAATAGCTGGAGTGTCGCTGTTCCTGTTGATAATCTTTCTAACGGTGCTCATGAACTCGTCTTGGTTGCGATAGATGGAAAAAACAACATTGATGCTATATCAAAGAGCTATGACTTTAGCGTGAATATACCGTTCAAGAAAGTTTTGGAGTTCAACGATAAAGCAGGGGACGATAAAGGTCCTACTGCCACATATTCTTACCCCTCTGATGCAACATTCAAGGGGCAAATGGACATAGAAAAGGTAACCATTTATAAGGCTGGGAATAACCTAAAATTATCTATAAAAATGGTCAACCCTATTTCACAAGCCTGGAACCCAAAAAACGGTTTTGACCACGTTGTTTTCTCTGTCTACATCGGACTCCCTACGCAGAACGGCGCTACGCAAATGCCATTCCAACATTCAGAGATCAAGAACGGAATGAAGTGGGACTACCTTATCTTTTTGGCTGGATGGAATAACGCAGCCTATAGCAGCATCAATAGCTCAAAGGATAATTTTGGAACACCAGTTGGACCTGCCCCAAAGATCGAAGTAGACCTAAAACAAGGGACACTAAATTTTACTATCTCAGCAAAGACCCTTGGTCGACCACAGACATTGAGCGGATCAAAGATGTATATAACCACCTGGGATTACGACGGTATGGAATCAAAGTATCGCCAGTTGGCTCCTAATGCCATGCCTTTTACGTTTGGTGGCGCAGCGTCTGATTCACCATACATAATGGACGATACGGACGTATTGCTGATCCCGTAGACTTTGTCGCTTAAAAGCTGTCAGCTGTCGCATAGTTAGACATTAGTCCGACCAAGTACCCAATCGCTAAGTAGCTTGATTTCCTTAAGTTACGCTCGTGCTATGCTATAGGCATGTAAATTGCTTTAAACAGATTAGCCTATCAAATCGGGGGACGAGCCAATTATGCTAAAAAGTTTGACAAATAGCGTCAGATATTGTAAAAAATCGCTTCCGGTTTTAAATAATTTTGAAATAAATACAACAGGGTTAGTGAAATGACCACGCGTAATACATCTAAGTTATTGATAATAATGTTGTTTTTTGCCATGTTCCCGTTGGCCGCAATGGCACAAACTCCGGCAGAAGAACTCAAGATGATGCATGGTATCGTTTCCACTTTAAGAACGTCGCTAAAGGATGCTAGATCAAAGGAGAGCTTTGATAAAGTCGTCGCTATTCTGGATGTTGAATGTAAAAAATATTACGACATGTCAGAGGTCCTTTCTACTGAGATCCCAGAAGAGTCCACTCCAAAGGACCTAGAGAAAATAGATAAAAAGCTTAAGGCAAAATACGGATACGATACATATTCCGTCGCACTTCAATTTGATAAGATCAAGAGGATCTTCAGAAATGATCTGATGTCCATTGCGTACGTCGACTACGAAAGAGCAGATCTCAAGGATAAGGCCAAACCAGAATTCAAAGGTGACGATGCCCCGCTTTCTGAAAGACTTGCAAATCTCAAGGCCTCTATAGCTAATTATAATAAATTTTTAGAGGACAAAGAAAAAAAGATCAGCAAGGACAGGGATAAAATAAGCAAACAGGCTAGAAGCTACCTGAGAAGTTACAACAAGGAAGGTGTGGAGCAGGGAGAGACAGCAGAAAAGATCCTGCCAAAGTTAACGCTGCTCAACTATATTTTACAAGAAGAAGTTATGCAGGCTATGCTGATCGAATATCAGGCGCAAGATGTCCAGATAGAGAAGAACAACATAAAAGATGCTGAAAAGTTCATAGATAAATTTGCAGATAACACTACCGTTACGGAAGATGATCAAAAGCTACTTAATTACATGGAACTGACCTACACGATCAAAGAAGGATATTCCGGAAAATTTGGTTCAATGTTAGAAAAGATAAAGTCACCAAAATTGAAAGCAACTGTTAAGTATGCTGGAATCGGCGGGCAGTATCTGGTAGGTGGTATAAAGAACTATGGTGTGTCCTCTCTTAACACTTACTTTGCAATAGCCATCAAGGATTTTATGTACGTACTTGCAACAAAGGCAGGTATGGGGAACCAATTACCTAAAAAAGTAGAAAGGATGTATAGGAACGTTGGCATAGGAGAGTTTTGGCCGCAGATGTGGGACAGGTTCTTTAACCTTGATACTCAAAAAGTCTTCGGTGTATTCGTGGCAACGGACATGATCGGTAGAGTTGTCATAAATAACATGGTGGATGGATTTTCCTGGCTAGCTAAGAAGAGCATATACAGAAATACGGGCGTAGGACTTGGATTTAGGGGAACAATGAATATCGTGAAGGGTGTTGGTGGATATATTATCCCTCTTGCCGTCGCTGATAGGTTGTCCCAGTACTATGGCGAAAAGAACCGTCTGTCATACGAGCTGGATTCTTCCAATCCTGAGATCCAAAAAATGGCACAAAATATTATTGATACAGAATTCCCAGGTTTGGATTATGAGGTAAGGGAGTCATTGTCTTTTGCTATCTCTTTCGGCATATCACACGCGATATACACCTCTATAGAAAGAGGCCTCAAGTACAAGCAGTTGTTTGGCAATTATAACAATATAAAAGAGCTGTCAGAAAAAATGAGACAGCAAAAATGCGACGAAATGCGCAAGGAAATAGAGGAGACACTGTGGAGAATAGACAAAACTCGCTATGCTTCTTTTAAAGCAGGTAACATTTTAGTGAAGTTTGGTCGTGACGCAGGTGTAACGGCACTTAACTTTTTGACAGCGGAGATCATAGAGGACAGGATAGTTTCAAAGTTCATGTTCTCTCAATATGAAAGAGAAGATATGGAAAAGAAGGTAATGAAGGCCAACAGCCTGTTAGTGGATTTTGAGCTTAACACAATGATAGATGAAATGATCGCCTCTGATGCATCGCTTGGAGCTTTAACAGATATATACGATAAATATGATGATTCTGATCTTATGGTCATTTTTACTGACTCTTTTAGGAAGAATAGCACTGCCGTCCAGGGTTGTCTTAAGATAAGAAAGACCAACGGTGGGGTTAAAGGAGCAAAGGAGTGTCTGAACACAATGGCGAAGTCTAGCGATCCTTACAACTATGAATGGTGGCATGCTATGTTGTTATATTCCAACGACCCTAAAGTAAGAGCGACCGCTTTGGATAAAATGTCAGCAATTGTTAACGATCCAAAATATAAGGAACAGACGGAGACAGACTATAAGAACATGATAGACGCCCAGAAGGAAGAGATCGCTTGGCAAGAAAGGAACCCTGATGAAACACTTAATAAGACGAACTTTAAGATCACCAAGGCTGAGTTTAAAGAACAGTTAAAAGAAGATAAAGCGACCCTGGACGGTCTAGATACCAAGGTGTTGGCGGATAGAAAAGTTACTTATGAGCAGATGACGACTGCCTATGAAGGCTTCATTATGTACATGGAAGA
>JBAXXF010000094.1:0-5738 GCA_037128035.1 bacterium
CATTAAGCTGCTCACCATGTCTTGTGTTTTCTGTAGGGATGTTCAGAACATCCTTAACTCTGTTTATTGCAGAAAGTGCCGCCTGGAATTTAAGGTTGGAACTATTTATCTTCTTTACAGGTCCCTGTGCTAGCCCCAGTGCGACCAATACCGTCATAAACTGTCCCTGTGTCATTTTACCTGTTATGACCCACATACCGCCCATATAAATGACCGCCGCTGTCGCAAGACTACCAACGAACTCGACCAGAGGGGTGGACATCTCTTCCATCCTATATATCTTGAATATCCTCTTGTAGAGCTCCCTGTTTATGTTAAGGAACTTTGCTCTCATAAGGACTTCAGCGGAGAAGGCCTTGATTATTCTCATGCCGTTAAATGTTTCGTTAAGGTTTGTTCCCAGAATGGCATACTGCTCAAGACTTTTGCTGGTATATCTTTTAACCGTTAAGCCGATCTTGGCTATAAGGAATATTACCAACGGCGCTATTATAATTATCATTGCAGACAGCTTCCAGCTTGCCCAAAAAGCCGTGATAATGAACCCTGCAAAGGTTAGAGGCTCTCTTATAAAATCTATCCCCAGCATTATACCTTCAGGTATTTTTTGCCCGTCGGTAACGATCCTGGTCAACAGAGCTCCGGAATGGTGTTTTGACTGTGACTTTAAAGGGAGTTTTAGAATGTGCGAATATAGGTCATTTCTAAGATGCATGACCATTACTTCGCCTAATCCCCTTTGCATCGTGAAATGAACATATTTGCTTAGTCCACTGACTATATAAAGATATACTATCATAATGGAGATGAACTTTAAGGTTTCCATGTTCTTTTGAGTAAAGACGTCGTCTAACATCAGTCTTATGAACTGAAGACTTGCTACAGGGATAGCACTTACTATAAGACCAAGAAAAAATATTAGGATCAGCTGAGGCCAATGAGGGCGTATATATTTTTTAGTGAACCACAAAAAATTCTTCAATTCCATGCTCCCTGTATTAGTTTTGCCAGTGGTATGGCTATTAGTCCCACAATAACGCTGATAAGTATCGTCAGCAAGTAATTTGAATATGATAGTATCTCAGCTATAAAGAACAATATTGCTATTGGAATGTAGAAAGTAGACAAGGCCTTGCTGAACTTAATGGAGAATAACAATACTGCCGTCGTGTATATCGCCGGTAGGCTCACACTTCCGGTAAGAGGCGCTTTTATCCCTCTTATGATTGACTCAAGCCCCATGCTAGGGAAGAGCATGTTGATCAAAAGTGCCAGGATCAACCCAATAGATATGGTAAGCAGGAATTGTCTGAATTGTTTTAATTCTTTTACCATATAAAGATACGTTGCAATTATAGGTACGCCCAAAAGGTACGTCTTATATGATATGGAGATAAGGTCTTTAAATTCTCTTGATGATCCGAACCAGCCGAGGATCTTTAATCGTATCCCTTCAATGGCGAACCTATCAAAGGACATGAAGATCCTGTCTACGTCGTATCCTTTCACATGAGGGATAAGTACCGTTAGTCTATGAAATGCCATAAAGCAGACAAGAAAAGGGAGATAATCCCTTATAACCTGCAGTATCCTGAATTTTCTTTTCCAGAGATAAACAGACTGGTCCTGGATAGTGACGGCCGGTATCTTTACTCCGGACTTCATCGTGTCTATTATCCTTTGGATCCTGTTCTCATATAGTGCGGTGAACACGGCGAATAGTATAAGCACCATTAGCGCTGTGGTGTGTTTGGATATTATCAAATTACCGTTGAACAGGTAGTAATACTCAGATGGACTTGTAACCCATATTGATGGTAATATCATCAAAAGGGCCAGAACATCTTCTGGTCTGATTAAATGTAGTTTGTTTTCTTTTATCATTACAGTAAGTTGCTTTATATTGGGGAGCTGATTCGATGTCAACAACATGTGAAAAATACTCGTATAGGTATTTTACCGACAAATGGATGCTCCTCGTCGTCATTTGGTTCTATTTTGTCATAAGATATCAGCTGATGCCCGGTTTCATAACGGACGTGTACCTACCTTTTATCCTATGCTTTGCCAAGTTCATATGGACCAAAACCAGCTATATCAGGATATTTGATGACAGGATCACTTACTGCCACAAGGAATTGGCTACATATTTAAAGAAGACCATCTATGCAAAGGACATAAAAAGGATGTACTTCAAGGTCCTGTTCTTTACCATGATAGATAAGCAGTATGGGCTTGTTGAGTATAGTGGTGATGATGACAAGATCAATAGCCTCCTTTTGAACCTAGAAAGGTTCCCTAACCCGGATAGAGTAAGGTCCTCATTGGTCACCTTTTGTAAGCGTAATAATATAGAGATAATCTACTGACCCAAAGGGAACTTAAATATGAAAACTGCAGGCATAATATCTGTAGGCACAGAAATAATGTTCGGGAAAATAGATGATACTAATTCTACCTATCTATCTCGTTGGCTAAAGGACTGCGGCATAACGGTCAAGTTCAGGGTCAGTGCCCCGGACGTTATTGATGAGATCACTTCTGCAATTAAATATGTAAAGGATGCCGATCTGATAATACTTACAGGCGGCCTAGGTCCTACCAGCGATGATATAACCAGAGAGGCGCTCTCAAAGTACCTTAGTAAGAAACTGGTATTCAAAGAAGATGAATACCAAAAAATATTGAATTTTTTCTCTAGGTTAAATAGACCGGCTCCTATTTCTAACAGAAAACAGGCCGAATTGATAGACGGTGCAGAGTTCCTGACTAACAAGAACGGAACAGCTCCTGGTATGTTCTTTATGGAGAATGATAAAATATTCGTTCTTCTTCCTGGCCCTCCATTAGAGAACCAGCCTATGATCAAGAACGGTCTTTTCCCTAAACTGAAGGAGAATGGCTTCATACAAGGCAATATCCTTAGCAAGGTTTACCGACTTTATAACGTCGGAGAAAGTGCGGCAGCCGACCTCTTTGCTTCTTTTGATGAAGATGTTGAGTTGGGATACTATTTTACATCTGGTGGATGGTGTGAGATCCACTTAACTAAATATGTAACTGGAGAAGCTCAGTCCACAGGGCTAGTTTCAGCGAGCAAAAAAGCGGAAAAGATATTAAATGATGCAGGGATATTCTTTACTGAAGATAAGGACATCGCACAGCTTGTTCTGGAGAAGCTTGAACAAAAAAAGATGACCCTATCCTTTGCTGAGTCAATTACAGGTGGAAATCTTTCAGGAGAATTCGTAAAGACCCCCGGAGTCTCTAAAGTCTTCATAGGTGCTGTTATCTCTTATTCAAACGAAGCAAAGAAGGACATCCTAGGGGTTAGACAAGACTCCCTAGATAAGCATGGAGCGGTCTCAGAAGAGGTTGTTAAGGAAATGGTCCTTGGTCTAAAAAAATTAACAGGTTCTGATATTGGGGTATCTATTTCAGGGGTGGCTGGTCCAGACGGTGGAACAAAGGAAAAACCGGTCGGCCTAGTCTATTTTGGCTTCTTGTTTGGTGATGAACTTTATGTGAAAAAAGAGATCATTCCTGGCCATAGGACTAGGGTGATGACGCGCGCTATTAACATGGTGTTTGTGGAAATATTAAAGAGGCTGAAATAACCGACTGTGTTGCAAAGGGTATTACTTTAACTGATATATTTCCGGAAGGTTCCTGTATTGCTCTGCATGATCCAGTCCATATCCTATAAGGAATTCCTCGCCAGCATTTATACCAACATAATCTACGTCAATATGACACTCAGGGGACCTGCAGATCTTTTTATCTATCAGGGTGCATACTTTTATGGATAGAGGCTCTGCTGAGCAGAGTCTGTTAACGTAGAAAGAAAGAGTACGTCCGCTGTCGACTATCTCATCGAATATTATAACGTGCTTTCCAGTAATATCTGTGGAGATGTCCTGTAGAATCGTTATGGTGCCAGAGGATTTCATGTCTTTTCCGTAGCTTGAAAGTTTCGCGAAATCGACTATGACTGGGATCTTTATGTACCTTAAAATATCAGAAAGGAAGAACATCCCACCCTTTAGTATACAAAGTGCTACGACCTGCGGATCTGTGTATTCATCCGGTCCTTTGACAACGAAATCCTTGTAATCTTCATTGATCTGTTCAGCAAGGTCTTTGCAGATGGCATCGATCTTCTGTTTAGAAAGGAACGGCTCTAGCTTGTATTTTTTTGTGTTAGGCATGAGTGTACAATAACGCCGCCGGCAGGTGTTTGCAATAAAAATTATTGTTTTAGACTATACGAACTGCTTGCTGGGGAGCTGTTTTTTAAGTCTAACAGCGATATTCTTTGGGAGCTCAACCTCTATCAATGAATATCCCCGCTTTTCTTCCTGCTTTATTATGTAGCCGTTAGAGAGCAGAAAAGACAGCAACCACGGGTCGACATGCCCGATCTTTATCTTTAGTGTTACCCAAAAGCCTGAAAGTCCTTCTTCTATCTTGGGTAGTAACTCATCTGTCCCGATATTCTTCATAGCAGACATCATTACAAAGGGTCTTTCCTTTGGAAATCTTAAAAAGGTCTCCTTAGGGACTTCTGCGATATCTATCTTGTTGTAGACATATATTGTAGGGATATCGATTATATTCATGGATGCCAGAACTTCTTTTACGACCCTGGTATGATTATAGAACTCAGGGTTTGAGATATCTATCACGTGAAGTAGCAGGTCTGCTTCCCTTATTTCCTCAAATGTGGATTTGAACGCTTCTATAAGGTTATGAGGCAGCTTCTCTATGAAACCAACCGTGTCTGTTATTACCGCCTGCTTACCAGTGGAGAGTTTCAGCTTCTTAGTAGTAGGGTCCAGCGTGGCAAATAGCTTGTTCTCAACAAAAGTCTGCGCAGAGGTAAGAAGATTTATAAGTGTAGATTTCCCGGCATTTGTGTAACCAACTATTGCTATCTGAGGGATGTTCTTTTTGTCCCTTTGTTGACGGTGAAGAGTTCTATTCTTCTCTATTATCTTTAGTTCCTGTTTGTGTCTTGTTATATTGTCTCTTATAGTACGTCTATCAGACTCAAGCTTACTCTCTCCGGGGCCTCTTGTACCTATACCGCCGCCTAATCTGCTGAGCTCTGTCCCTATGCCTTTAAGCTTTGATAATTTGTATGTAAGTTGTGCAAGCTCTACCTGTATCTTTCCTTCTTTGCTCTTTGCTCTTTTTGCAAAGATCTCCAGGATTATCCCGGTCCTGTCTATTACCTGTGTTTCAAGCAATGTCTGCAGGTTTTGTTGTTGAGACGGTGTAAGATCACAATCAAACAGTACTACATCTATATCTTTCTTTGCGACAAAGGCCTTTATCTCTTCTACTTTACCTTTGCCTATACATGTAGATGGGTTTATTTTCTTAACGTTCTGTGTGAAATCGCCGTACACAACTATGCCGGCAGTCTCTGCAAGATTCTTTATTTCTTCCAGTGTTCTTCCTGAATCATGCTCTGTTAGAACACCTATTACTATCCCTTTCATCAGTTCAATGTTTCCATGGTTAGTTTCTCCAGTCGCTCCACAATATTGCGGAGTAACGTTTCTGCGGGCATGTTCGACGTAAATGATGCCGCGAACTTATGTCCGCCCCCACCATATTCTTCTGCTAGATCATATATAGGGTAATTCCCTTTTGATCTCATACTGACTTTTATCTGTTCTTTTCCGTCTTGTCTCAACAAAACAGCGATTTCAACACCTTTGATGGTAAGAAGA
>JBAXXF010000095.1:0-5732 GCA_037128035.1 bacterium
GTACCACAGATCGCTGTCTTTTTTATTTTTATCAAAACATTATTTTCGCCAATTTTTGGCTTCTCTACCTCATCCATCCAGATGCCTTTTTTAGGGTACTTCTTAACAAGTGCTTTCATTTTTGAACTCCCTTTTATAGAATTTATATTTTCCAATATCATGCAAATTGTGCTTTAATAAGAAAATGTTTTATTTATTTATTGCTTCATTTATCTGGGCGTTCTCCTTTGGCCTTATCAAAGGCAAATTAACAGACCTTGACCCTAATCTGGTCTCCTTTTTGCGGATAATTATCTCATTCCTTATTTTCTTACCTTTCCTTAAGCTTAAAAGGGTCAAAGACAAAAAGTTGTTCATACATTTGATGATGATAGGAGCAGTCCAGTTCGGGCTCATGTATGTTGCTTACATCTACGCCTTCCAGTTCCTTAAGGCCTATGAGGTAGCCCTTTTCACCATCTTGACCCCTCTATATGTAACAGTGTTGAATGATTTCATGAACAAGCGCTTTGACTATGTAGCTCTTGCGTCTGCCATAGTTGCAATAATAGGCGCAGGGGTAATCGTCTATTCTA
Organism: bacterium; assembly: GCA_037128035.1. GTDB lineage: Bacteria > Bdellovibrionota > JAFGOL01 > JAFGOL01 > JAFGOL01 > JAPLFT01. Next base: position 576 of record JBAXXF010000095.1, read on the forward strand.
AACTTGGACACATGGAGTTCATTACTGGGATACTTTTAGTACAACTGTCCAACATATGTTTTGCGTCGGGTCAGATATATTACAAAAAAGTAATGTCAAAACATCCGTCCATCCTAAGTGCAGACATATTTGCCGTTATGTATTTTGGAGCTCTCCTAATAACTGGCCTTTTTGCCTTAAGTTCAGTGACTTGGAACTCTGTCTCCATCAGTAATTCTCAACTCATGGCGATATTATATCTGGGCGCGATAGCATCAGGACTTGGATTTTATTTTTGGAATGTCGGCGCCATAAGGTCAAAAACACCAACGTTGGCCGTTATGAATAATGCAAAAATACCGATCGCAGTATTATGCTCCATCTTTATCTTTGGAGAAAAAGCAGATTGGATGAGATTACTCTTGGGTGGTGGGCTGATGATAGCATCCGTCATGATCAGCGAAAAAAAAGGGCCGTCGATGTGACAGCCCTTATAATCATATTATCAAAAATAACTTTTATTTAACTGGTTCTAATTTTTCCTTAAGTTCCTTACCGACTTTGAAGAAAGGAAGTCTCTTAGGAGCGACTGTGATCGACTCGCCTGTCCTTGGGTTCCTTCCTGTATATGAACCATACTCTTTATTAACAAAAGATCCAAAGCCTCTTAGCTCTATTCTATCTCCTTTCTCTAAAGCATTTTTCATCTGATCAAAAACACTGTCGATGATCATCTCTGCTTTTTTCTTAGGTATATTTGCGAACTCTGCGTATTTTAGAACCAGATCAGATCTATTCATCATATTGAGCCTCCCTTTAATGTATGCATACTATTTAAAATCTTTAATCATGTCAAGCTATTGATATTCTTTATCCTTCCCTATATAATGGGCTCAATACGGAGGGCATACTATGAAAATGAGCTACCTGATCCTTTTAGGCTTTTTTTGCCTGGGTTTGCAGGCTTGTAACGAGTTCAAGTCAAGGGAAGCCACCCTTAAAATATGCCCGGAACATATAGTGGGCTGCGCAGACCGGCTTGAGGTATCCAAGATAAGTTATTTGATAGACCCGATCAATGATGCGGCAAAAAGCTCTTTTTCCAAAATGACCGCTAATAGAAAAAAGAAAGAATTCTCAGAAATAAAAGTCACCATAGATGGATGTGCAGTTAAGGAAAAGGGGCACTTCCCTAACCCCATGGCAGAGTTTGATGTAATCAAACTAAAGAGTATCCGTTAAATTTTTATTAGATCTTACTTCCCCATTTCCACCGTTTTAGTAGTAAAACTTGGCATAGGTTCAAAACTCATTATTGTAAGACTATAGTTATTAGAGAAGTCCCTAAAAGCAACATATGGGATGTTCTTGGAGTCCAGTATCATGGATGTTACATCCGCCTGCCAAGGAGAAAAGCCTTGGTTACCGACGGTTACCCACGACGATCCATCAAATCGCATCGCTGTGGCCATCGCATTGCTTGAGTTGTCCACATAAGCCACGTAAGGAGCATTATTGGAGTCCAACGCTAGTGACGTATATGAGGCCTCCATAGGAGTAAAACCTGCGGAACCTACTGGGGTCCAGTTTGATCCATCAAACTTCATTACTGTGCCCTTGCCGCCATTTGCGAAATCTTGATAGGCTATGAAAGGAACGTTATTGGAGTTGATCGCCAACGACGTATGCTGAGCCACAGATCCGGATAAACATGTATTACCGACAGAAGACCATCCTGCTCCATCAAATTTCCTTACAGCAGCACAATTGTTATTCGCCCCATCCATGTATGCCACGTAGGGCACATTGTTCGAATCAAGTTTTAAAGATATATATGTAACCTGTCCCGCAGAAAAATTTGAGTTCCCAACTAGTTGCCAGTTGGAGCCATCGAACCTTGCAACACTGATTCGCCAGCCATTGTTGTAATCGGCATAGGCGACATAAGGCAGATTGTTAGAGTCCAGTGCAAGGGATGTCAGCACACCTGCACCACCAGAAAAACACCTGCCACCAACGTAGGTCCAATTTGATCCATCGAACATCATCACTGTAACAGCATCTCCACATGGGGTATCCTGATATGCAACGTAAGGAACATTATTGGAACCGATCGCTAACGAAATATGGCCAACGGACCAAGCAGCAGAGAAGCCTTGATTCCCGACGAGAACCCAGGAGCTCCCATTGAACATTTTTACAGTAGCTCTCTGAGATACCGCCGGATCATCATACGCCACATAAAGAACGTCATTCGAGTTCCTGGCCATTGACATGTAATTGGACATCCCGTTAGAGACAAATGTGCCGCCAACCATGGACCACTTGGAGTTCGCGTACAAAGCCTCATTCCCGTCCTCATCTCTAACAAGGACCGCAAAATAATATTTAGTTCCTGCGCTGAGCCCGCTAACATCTATTGAGGTAGTGCCTGCCGTCCAGTCCATTACTACGTCTTTTCCAGTTATAGAATCAGCCTTTGTAACCGTATCTATAGCACTCACCGATAGTGATTTGACCACTTTGTATTGCAACTTGCTACGCATTGTTATATCGTCGCTGGCCTCGTCCCAGTACACAGTGACTGGGGAATCATAAGCATCCTGGTTGAAATAAACACTTCCGACATCGGGAGCTGTAGTATCAGGCGTCTTAGTCGTAAAATTTGGGACAACTATTGATGGTTTCATTACGGTCGCCCTGTTACCGCCGCCATCATCCTGATAGGCTACGTATGGCACATCGTCGGTAGCCATAACTAACATTGGAGAAGCCCCACTAATTGAAAAACCGACACTGCCTACTGGTATCCAAGATGCTCCATCAAACTTCATTGCTGTAGCCCTAGCATCATTGCCACCATCACCGTAGGCGACATAAGGTGTGCCTTTGGAGTCTATCGCTATGGATGTATATTTAACAGTACCGGCAGAAAAACCTTCACTACCAACCGTTACCCACTCTTTTCCATTAAATTTCATAACTGTGGTTTTGCCTTCGCTCCCTTTATCCGAGTATACGATGTAAGGGGTATTATTCGAGTCTACATTCATAGATGTAAAAACGGCACCGCTGGAAGAAAAACCAGCTTTACCAACAAGTACCCAGTCCTTTCCATCGAACTTCATGACTGTGGCTCTATCGCCATTCTTCGCGTCCATATATGCTATGCGGACCACATCTTTAGAATCTATCGTTATCGATGGTGAATAGGCAGGACCAGCAGAAAAAGCTGCTTTGCCTACAACGACCCAATTTGCTCCATCGAACTTCATGACCGTTGCCATATTGTTGTTTGCTGAATCAACGTAAGCTATGTAAGGGACATTGCTTGCGTCGACCGCCATTGAGGTCTCGCCTATCTTTCCGGCAGAAAAGTTCTCTTTACCAACATCTACCCAGGAAGTCCCATTAAATTTCATGACGGTGGCGGTGCAACCATTGGCGCAATCCATGTAAGACAAGTATGGAACACCTTTATGGTCGACAACGATCGACATAGAATAAGCCTGACCGGCAGAAAAGCCTACGTCGCCAACGGCAACCCAACTACTTCCATCAAATTTCATAACTGTGGCTTTAAAATCATTCTTAGCATCCATATATGCGACGTATGGAACATTGCTGGAATTCATGGCTATGCGTACTGAACCAACCTCGCCAGCAGAAAAATCAGCAGCGCCAACATTTACCCAATCAAAATTAGAATATAAAGTTTTGTTCCCGTTTTCATCTTTAACTAGGACCGTAAAATAGTAAGTGGTTTCTGGAAGAAGGTCACTTACTGATAACATCGTGGTACCAGCCGTCCAGTCCATCACTAAGTCGGCTCCCTTAACGACGTCAGCTTCCTTGATCGTATCTATCCTTTTGGCAGAAAGAGATTTGACTAACTTGTACTGTAACTTGCTAGGAGAAGACACGTCGTCGATAGCCTGATCCCAACTTACATTAAGGGGATCAAAAGATCTTGCTTGGCTAAAATAAACGCTACCTCCGATCGGAGGAATAATATCTAAAGTGCCATCTGTAACAGTTCCGTTACTGCCTTCGTCAGCTATTTTATGGCGTGCAGTGTGCAAAGGTGCACAAGATGCAACAAGCAGAAAGATCGGAATAATAAATATCAGACCATGGGCCAATCTACGTACCATCGGAGCCCTCCCTCTGACACGTCACTTAAAAAAAGGCGGCAACATGCTCGAGACTCTTTAGTTATGTCATTACCTTATACCATTTCAGGTCTCACATCAATGTATTATACACGCTAAAATTAGATATGTCAATAAAAAACCATACTTCTAAAAGCCCCCTCCCTAGATGCAAATAGCTAGACTTATTGATTTTTACCATAAATGAAAGCCCCTTTGCTCAGCCCAAATCCTTATTACTTCTTTTTTCTTGATTTTATTAATATAACATGATATAGTATTAAATTAGTAAGGGCCGAACGATCCAGGATCTCAGAGAAACTAGCAATTTAAAGGAGTAATTGCATGAAGTTCTTTACCTGGCCCTTGTTAGCTATATCTTTTGGGCTATTCCTATCAGCGTGTACACTAAAAACCGGTTGGGATAATCCTACCTCTAATAATGACCCATCGGGAACAGGAACAGGTCCAGCTTCAGACACTGGCACGATTAGTTCCACCGAGGATGGCATGTACCTAAACGGTAACGGATATTTTCTTTTGACCAACAGCGGTGAGAATTATTACACAAGGGATGGTCGTATGATGATCGGCGAAGATGGCATATTAAGGCAGTACGGTTCTGGAATAGCTTTTGCAAATATAGACCCAAATGCTAACGAGCCAAACGGTCTCATCACAGTTCCGGAAGGCTATAAAATAAAAGATATAAGTATCACTGCAGATGGTTCTGTGATGGCTGCTTCAAAAAAGATAGGGGTGCTACCATTAGAGATATTCAGCAACCCCTTGGGACTGCAGGCAACACCTTGGGATTACGTCTATACAAGCACCGCCGATTCAGGTAGCGCGACTGTTTCATCATTTGGTGACAAAAAGACTTGCGCTGGAATATTTGAGCAAGGGACTGAAAGCTTCAGTAAGCATTTACTAGACCCCACAGAAATATGCGGGCAATCAGGAAATCTTATAATAGGGTTCACTGAAGATCTATATATGGAATTTGATAACGGGGATGGATCAAGCG
>JBAXXF010000096.1:0-5714 GCA_037128035.1 bacterium
GGCTATAGATTTAAGTTACTTGAGAAATAAAGGATCTGTACGATACAGGACAGACACTTTAAGACATAACAGTACTATGTCACTGCCATTATCAAGGCTTAAAAAAGTAATATCATTAAATATCAGGTAGTTATGCCGTGGCATGTTATATGCTACATAAATCAGTATGTGAGGTTTATATGCCAATTAACATTTTGATAGTTGATGACTCCGCTGATGACAGATTCGTTACCAGAAAGATCCTTGAGAAGGGGAATTACATGGTATCCGAGGCATCAGAAGGTATTGAAGCCCTACTAAAGATAGGAGCTGGCAACATAGATCTCGTACTGCTAGACCTTGCAATGCCTGGAATGGATGGCCTTGAACTATTAGAAATAATAAGGAGCAGCCTGAGTCAGCGTGTTCCGATAGTAATTTATACAGCGTCTACTGCATACATGGCTAAGGACCTTTTGGCAAAAGGCTCTGATGCTTTTCTTAACAAGTATGGCAAACCAGGATCATTGGTTGGAAAGCTAGAGGAAGTCCTTCACAGCAAAGCTGCCTGAGCGATACTAGATAATATCTGAGAATTTATATATCCCTGGCCTATCTTGTTTTGAGATCCATTCAGCGGCGATTAAAGCTCCAGAACAAAAAACTTTTCTATCCCTTGCTTCATGTTTTATCTCTATTGTTTCATGTTCAGAGTCAAATGAAATTATATGTGTGCCAGGATATGAACCTGTTCTTACACTGACGATAGGGCATTTTAGATCATTATATTCCATGATAGATGCAAGCATTTTTGCAGTGCCACTCGGCGCGTCTTTTTTATTCTTGTGGTGATATTCCACCATTGATGCTTCAAAATCACTCCCTTTGCTCAGCGATCTTGCCATATCATTCAATGCAGAGGCAAGGACGTTCACTCCAAATGAAAAGTTGGCACTATGTAGAAGCAGTGCTTCTGCATTATTTACTTCCTTGTCGATGTCGTTCACGTTCCACCCAGTAGTTCCGGATATTATCTTTGCGCCTTTTTTTGCCTTCATTATGGAAAGTAAGTTCTGTTTTGAGGCTTTAGGCTCTGTGAATTCAATGAACACGTCTATTACATTTATTAGTTCCTTAGGAGCATCTTGTATTTCCTTAAATACAGGCGCGCCGCTGTAATTTTCTGTCTTTCCTGGATCTATTATAAATTTAATGGAGTGCTTCTTATCTATAAGAGAAGCTATGCCTTTTCCCATTTTTCCAAAGCCTAATATTGCGATGTTCATAAGTCCCTCCAGCAGGCCTTTTTTACTACGAAATACTGTATTTTACACCAGTAATGCTGTTTTCGTAAGATCCTTACACAGCAAGCGTTTTCACGGTTTGAAAATGCTCCTGTCTGAAAACGTCGTTTAAGAAACGTGCATTATGTGGTATATAGCATTATCTATAGCAATACTATTACCATACAAGGAGAGTTAAAACTATGAATAACGATGAAGCAAGACTAAGAGATGAACTTGAAAAGCTAAAAGCTGAGAACGAAATGCTGAAGTCAAAAAAGAAAGGTGCTGGAGAAATAACATTCAAAGTGAGCCAAAAAGGCGCGCTTTCTGTTTATGGTCTAGGAAGATTCCCTGTCACTCTTTATAGGGAGCAGTGGGAAAGACTTCTAGGCAGACTAGAAGATCTTAAGAAATTCATAAAAGATAACGAATCTACTTTAAAAACAAGATAACCTTTTATACCGGGTTGCAGTCTTAACAGGCTGTAGCCCGGAACTAATCTGTCAAAGGTGCACAAGCCTCTTCAAGCCAATTCAAAAGAGCCTCATCATTCTTTATGCGCGGTTTCAATGTCTTGAGCACACTCTTATGATAATTATTTATCCAGTTTATCTCCCTTGGATTAAGAAGATCAGTAACTATCAATTCCCTTTCATACGGACAAACTGTTAGCTGTCTAAACCTCAAGAAAGTATATTTGCCATTGAACTTTGTTAGTTCCTCGTCTTTTTCTATTGCTACAACGTTCTCTATCCTTATGCCGTACTCGCCTTCTTTGTAATATCCAGGCTCGTTAGAAAGGGTCATCCCTTCATTCAATACAACAGGCTTTAATTGGCTTATACCAACAGTAGCGGTTTCATGTACGCATGTGCAATAACCTATTCCGTGTCCTGTACCGTGTTGATATCCAAGTCCCTCTGCCCATAAGAATTGACGAGCAAAAGCATCAAGCTGATATGATCTTGTCCCGAAAGGGAACTTTGTTCTGGCCAGGTTAACGTGTCCTTTAAGTACTCTCGTGTAATTCTCTTTTATTTCTTTAGACACTTTACCGCCGACATTTATCACTCTAGTGATGTCAGTCGTACCGCCGTAGTACTGTCCACCTGAATCAGAAAGGACTATACCGTCGGGTTTTATGGTGGCGCAGGTTTCCTTTTTTGGTGAGTAGTGTATTATCGCAGCATTCGCATTGTATGAGATTATCGTATCAAAGCTTAGATCAAAAAAATCCTTTTGTTCCTTTTTGATCTCAAGTAATTTTTGTGCAGCTTCGTATTCTGTGATGTTCCTTTTCTTTATCTCCTCTTTTAGCCAGTAGATGAATTTAGATACGCTGACCCCGTCCTGTATGTTGGCCTCGAACATGTTATCTATCTCGAACTTGTTCTTGATGGCCTTTATCATAGTGATTGGTGATGAGTCGCTTTTTACATCAGCTGACGTATCGATGTTGTTCAATATGCATTGTGATATCTCATTAGGGTCTACAAGTATGTTCTTGCCTTTGGATACTGCATTAAGCTTGTTCAAAAAATCCCTGTAAGGAAGAACGGTCAATGTTGCAGGCAGCTTGGACTTATAGTCGCTAGGAAGCCTATTAGCATCTATGAACCAATATGACTTATCAGTCTCTACTATCAGGTAGGAGATCGCCAAAGGTGAGTATTCAATGTCGCTAGCCCTTACGTTAAGGACCCTGGCTATAGATTCAAGGTTAGATACTACGTGTACATCAACCTCTTTTTCTTTCATCATTTGCTGGAGGTTATCTAGTTTCTGAGACGCAGTAACATTCTCATATTTCTCGCCCCTAAATACAACAGGGGTGCTAGGTAAAGCTGGGCGTCCTTCCCAGATCTCGTCAACCAGGTTGTTCTCCATGTACTTAAGTGAAACGCTGTGGTGATGCTTTAATGCTTCTTTTACGTCCTCTGCCTGATTAATATTAACAAGCTGAGGGTCCATGCCGATTACTCCGCCTTTTTTGCGAAGAAGTTCCTCTATCGTCCAATTTATTTCTAGTCTAAGGTCTGCCGCATGTTGTTCTTTTATCTGGCTATCAAAAGGTGAGCCTGCAAGGTCCTTTTTTACCTGTATCTCATAGCGACCATCGGTCCAGACCATGGCTTTATCCATCGTCACAGCTATATTGCCGTATGAACCGGTGAAGCCAGAAAGGTAGAGCCTTCTCTTCCAATGTTCAGGCAGGTATTCATCCTGATGCGGGTCTGTGCCAGGAAGTATGTAGGCACTGAGACCATGTTTTTTCATTGCTTCGCGTAGTTTTTTTACTCTTTCATTTATCATAACAATTCCTCTGAAAGTATGTTACTACATTTTAAAAAAAAGGTTTATATTTATTTACACTATGATCTCAGGTATTCGAAAAATAAATAACGGGATTTTGTTATCGTTGCTGTCAACGTTCTGCTTCAGTGTGGGTAACGTCTTAACAAAATATATCTCCAACGATGTCCCATTCACTGAAATAGCTTTTTTCAGGAGCTTCATCGGGCTTGTTCTGGTCAGTGGATATATGTTCAACAACGGATATACTTTTAATGCCACGCACAGGAAAGTACTGTTCCTTAGAGGATTACTGGGCGGTGCGGCTTTGCTATGCTCTTTTTATGCAATATCCAAAATAAAACTTGGAGAAGTAAGCATACTATTCCAGTTGTCCCCGGTGTTCGTGGTTGTCTTTGCCAATATTATCCTTAAAGAAAAACTCCCAAAGTTCTTTTATATCCTACTGATCTCTTCCCTTATAGGCTGTGTGCTTGTAATCAAGCCTAGCTTCTCTAACTTAGGTAATTTTGCCTCCTTTATCAGCGTATTGGGCGCCGTTCTGATAGGGCTGGCTTACGTCTGTATAAGGGCATTAAGCAAAGAACATAAAACTCATATGATAGTCCTTTACTTCTCCTTTACAGCTTCAGTAGTGGCGCTTCCATGGATAAGAAATTTTATCATGCCCAGCTTAAATCAGTGGCTTGTGCTCATAGGTATAGGGCTTGCGGCCACCTTTGCCCAGTTCTTTATGACCAAGGCATACAGCGTGGAAAAAGCTGGTATAGTGTCCATGGTCAGTTATGTCGGGCTCTTTCTTAATGTGTCCTGGGGCATGCTGATATGGAAAGAATATCTAGATCTGTATTCGCTGATAGGTGGTGTCCTTATTTTGGCTTCATGTCTGATGCTTTCGCTCAAGGTCTACAATCAGAAAAAACATATGGTACCTGTATCACTCGGAGATTAAAAGGGGGATAATTACGTTATGAAAAGAGCTTTTATTTTTATTGTCTCATTATGCTTTATCTTTTGTTCAGCGTCTTTTTCTCAAGGAGTGCAACAGGACAGTTCAGAGGATGCACAAAGAGTAAAGGAGATGCTAACTCTTTCTAGGAATATTGATGTCCTTAAACAACAACTGAAGACCGCCTCCAATAAACAAGAACTTGAGGCGCTTACTTCTAAACTTAAGGATGCAGAGGCCGCCTTTGATGACGTAGCTACAGATTCTGATCTCTTTACAGGAGAAGATGAACCACCAGCAAGCAATAAAGATGTCTGGCAGGAACTTCAGGATGTATTAAAACCCATGGTGCTTAGCCTTAAGAGGGCAAGCGAGAAACCACGACGAATAGAACAGCTAAGGAACAATGTCTCTGATCTTGAGATCAAGATAAGTGATGCACAGGAAGGCATAAGCAACATAGACCAGCTGATAAAGAACAAACCAGAGCAGGCCATCTTGGAACGTCTCAAAGAATCAAGGGCGCGAACTGCAAAGGTAGAACAGGACCTTAGGTCTGAAAGGGATTCCATTAACGATCAACTAAAGGAAGAGCTCAAGAGCGATAAGTCTTTTTGGTCTACAAGTACGGAACTGATCGGGGATTTCTTCTCTACAAAGGGAAAGAACCTCTTTTATGCATTGATAACCTCTCTGGCAGTTTTTGGCATACTGATACTTTTTAAAAGGAGTATCTTAAGACCTCTTTTCTGCAAGGATAAATTCGCCAGCATCCATCGTCCTATCATGGCGCTTTATGGTGTCCTGGCAATATTCATGAGCGTGGTAGCCGGTCTTTTATGTCTGTTCATGCTTAACGACTGGTTCCTTTTTAGTTTGATAATCGTGTTGATAGGATTAGCGATATGGGGCTTCAAGCACCTTGTCGTCAATCTTTTTAGCGCGGTAAAGATAGTGTTCGACCTTGGTACAGTAAGAGAAGGTCAAAGGATAATGTTGGATGGTTGCCCATGGCTAGTGAAAAAGGTAGGGTTACAGACCGTCCTACACAATGAAGCTCTTCGTAGTGGCGATATTAGGGTCAGTGTTGCAAAGATAAAAGACCACACTTCAAGACCTGTTGTAAAAGATGAGCCATGGTTCCCAACAAATCACGGGGACTATGTATTACTTGCAGACGGCACTTA
>JBAXXF010000097.1:0-5650 GCA_037128035.1 bacterium
CCGCTGCTATTACTCTTACAGCACCGTTAGCCTTTACGGCTGCAGCAGTGTTACAAAGTGTGCCAGCTGTATCTATCATGTCGTCAACTATAAGAGCTGTCGCTCCTTTTACATCACCTATCAGATGCATTACTTTTGACTCATTTGGAGCAGAGCGCCTTTTATCTATTATCGCAAAATTGCAGTTAAGCTTTCTTGCAAAGCCTCTTGCTCTGTCTACGCCGCCTGCATCCGGAGAAACAACAGTAAGCTTTTCTCCCTGATATATCGTCTGAAGTTTGTTCAAAAGAACTGGTGAAGCATAAATATTATCGAAAGGCATATTGAAAAAGCCCTGTATCTGTCCAGAGTGAAGATCGATACTCATTACCCTTGTTGCTCCAGCTGTACCAAGAAGATCAGCTACCAAACGCGCTGTTATCGGCGTTCTTGGTGTGACTTTTCTATCCTGCCTTGCATATCCAAAGTAAGGGATTATAACGTTAACACTTTTTGCGGATGCACGTTTACATGTATCCAATATGATCAGAAGCTCTAGAAGATTTTCATTAACAGGCGAACACGTCGACTGGATTATGTAAACATCATTGCCTCTAACACTCTCTTTTATCTCTATGAAGATCTCTCCGTCGGAGAATCTTTTTACGTCCATAGGAGTAATAGGAACACCAAGATAGCCTGCAACCTTTTGAGAAAGTTCAGGATTGGATGCTCCGGTCAGAAGTTTCATGTTGTCTATCATCTTTCCTCCTAAAAATGTATTTTAAGCAAGCCTATTTAAAACACCTGGCTGGGGCGCCAGGACTCGAACCTGGGAATGCAAGAATCAAAATCTTGTGCCTTACCAGCTTGGCTACGCCCCAACAATTATGCGTCTATGGAGCTGCTTTCGCCTTCGTACTTTCTGCTACTTGTAGTTGGCGAACTGAGGGTCTTTTCATACTCCTCAAAAATAGCCTTTTCAAGTGTGTCTCTCATGTCAGAATTCGAAGGGTGAACCACATCGCGGAAACTGCCGTCTTTCATACGCCTACTAGGCATAGCAACAAATAGTCTATTGTTGCCTTGAATGACCTTAAGGTCTCTTACCACAAAACAATTGTCAAAGGTAACAGTTACGTAAGCTTTCAGTTTGTCCTCATTTACCGGGTAAACCTTAATTTCTGTAATCTGCATACTAGCCTCTCATAACTTTTGTAGTGCAAAAAAACCATGTGGGCTCCTCCGCCTGGAATTCCAGTTCAGGCTCCTTATCAAAAAGAGCAAAAACAGCACTTCCACTACCGCTCATCATGCAAACGATCGGTCTCATCTTTTCCAGAGAATCCCTCACGTCCCTGATCTCCGGTAGAACCGCGGAACTAACTCTTTCTAAATCGTTAGAAAGTGGCCCTAGTTCCTCCGCCTTATTTAGCCCCTGAAAAGATAAACTTTCCAAGAGTTCTGAGTGTTTAGCATTTCTGGTTTTTAATGTCAAATCTAAAGTAAATTCCTTATAGACCTGGGCTGTAGACAAACCTTTCCTAGGTTTTGCAATTACCGCCCAATAATCCCGTTTAAGCTCAAAAGGTCTAATAATATCGCCTATTCCCTTGACCAATGCCGGTTTGCTATCAATAAAGAAGGGCACATCCGCACCTAGTGTGGCTCCTATTGCCTTAAGCTCGTCCATGGGTAGGTGTAGACCCCACATGGTGTTAAGCGCGACCAGAAAAGCGGCGGCATCTGAACTGCCTCCACCAAGACCTGCCTCCGCAGGGATATTCTTTTCAATTTGTAAGTCCAGACCTAGTGGAACACCATTCTTTAGAGCTCTTAGTTTGTTATATGCTTTAAAAACTATATTTTTTTCGTCGCTGGGGCACTGGTCAGCATACGGCCCGGAAACACGTATCCGCAGGGTGCTAAGCCCCTCATCCATTTTTATATGCATGGTGTCATGAAGCTCTACTGGCAAAAAGATAGAGCATAGCTCATGAAAGCCATTATCTCTTTTACCGGTTATGTAGAGACCAAGGTTTATCTTTGCATGAGCCTTTATGGTTAATTCTTTCAATTTTTAAAGTTACCTTTGACGCTGAAGGCTATTAATAAGACTCCATCGCCTCTTTTTATTTTCATGATGTTGCTACCCTGGGTCTTAAATAATCTATAGAAGTCAGCCTCGCTAGATATTTTTGTTTTGTTGACCTCAAGAATAATGTCACCCTCCATTATACCTGCTGCAGCCGCATAAGAATTTTCATCGATGTCCACAACTACTACGCCTTCTTTTGTTGCCTTGACCTGAACTCCTGTCTTATTCTCTTTTGTCGCACCGTTATCTTTTGTACCCTTTTCTTTTGTTCCTTTGGCTAAAGTCTCTGTATCCTTTTTTTCGCCAAGTATAACATTTATTTTTTTCTGGCTCTTATCCCTGACCAGATCAAATACGTAGGTCTTACCAGCCTGTGCATGTTTTATCATCATGGTAAGGTCCATAGGACTTGTAACAGGTTGTCCATCAAACCCAGTTATTACATCGTAGGTTTTAAGCCCCGCTCTTTGTGCTGGGGTGTTAGGCACTACCTCTGTGACCACGGCACCAGCGATGTTATCAGCAAGCCCCAAAGATTCTATAAGGGAAGGTGTGACCTCTCCTAATGAAACTCCAAGCCAACCGTATTTGTGGGATATCTTTTCACCTTTTGATAGCATTTGGATAGTTTTCTTGACGTTGTTTATCGGTATAGCAAAACCTATCCCTTCTATTGGGATCCCGCCCATACTCCTGTTTATTGCAGCATTTATACCGATGACCTCTCCGTTGATGTTAATAAGGGGACCTCCGGAGTTGCCTGGGTTTATTGCAGCATCCGTCTGTATGAAATCATTGTAGGTGTTAACGTCTGGTACAAGACGTCCTTTTGCAGAGATTATCCCTGCTGTGACACTGTTCGACTGACCTACTGGGTTGCCTATTGCAACTACCCATTCACCTACTTCAGCCTTGGAAGAATCTCCAAGAGGGGCGAAGGGAAGGTTACCCTTTGCATTTATCTTTATAAGAGCTACGTCCGTTTCTGGATCGACCCCTATTATTTTTGCATCATATTCTTTTCCATCATAAAGTTTAACACTTATCTTATCAGCATCGTCTATAACATGGCTGTTAGTAACTATGTAGCCATCTTTGTTAATTATAAAACCTGAGCCAAGTGCCATCGCTCTCTGGACCCTAGGACGCATTTCTTGTTGAGAATATCTTCTATTTCCACCCATCATCTCTTCAAGCATACGGAACATATCGTCGGGGTAGCCGTAGCCTCTAGATTTTACTGTGTGGGTTGTAAAAACGTTAACTACTGTGGGATTTAGTTCCTTAGCCAGATCAACAAAGGCATTTTTTGCCCTGCTTATATCCTGGGACTTAAGAGCTTGTGTGTTCTTTCCTTTCTCCGACCAGATCTGTTGCTCATTGCTGCATGCCGATGTTGTTTGTAAAAATAAAGCAGATAGAACAAAAAAAACCTTAATTAAATTTCTAAAATTAATTTTTCTTTTCCTCATCGTTTTTTACCTCTTTAACATAAGCCATGTGAAGTTGATAAAGGATCGATTCAATTAGCTGCTCCTCATCCTTGCTGAGGTTGCCCTTGGTCTTATCCTTTAGCGTCTCCAATAGGCCTATTTGTTGTTTTGCTAGAACAAGATTCTTCTCTGTCTTTTGAGTTATTGGATTTGGAACCGCACCCAAAGAACAATACGCCGCAGAAGCAAGCGACATTAAAAAAGTTGCAAAATCTATTTGAACATTTTTCTGGTCCATTAATCCCTCCTTTTAATAAATATATTATTTATTCATAAAGCAATTTTTGTATCCTGTCCTCAGTGGCAGGATGCGTACTAAACAGCGAGAACAGTGCTTTGCCAGATATAGGGTTCATTATGAACATGTGCGCTGTTTCCGGAGCTGCTTGCATTGGTTCATTCCTCTGGGAGGAGGTCTCTATTTTTCTTAGGGCGTTGGCGAGCGGCATTCCGCTCCCGATGAGGCCCTTTGAACCTTTGTCCGCCATATACTCCCTGGACCTAGAGATCGCGCTCTGAATAAGAAGAGCTGCTATCGGCGCCAGTATTATCATCAGTATAGTTACAAAAAGTCCGCCGCCCCTTTCATCATCGTCCACTCTTCCAAAACCGAATATCAAACCCCATTTTGCCATCGCTGTAATATGCATGATAGCAGAAGCTATCACCGCGGCGACTGTGCTCACAAGAGTATCCCTGTTCTTTATATGTGTAATTTCATGGGCCATTACAGCCTCTATCTCTTCCTTAGAAAGATTGTTTATTAATCCTCTTGTAGCAGCTACTGCAGCCGTCTTATAGCTTCTTCCGGTAGCAAACGCGTTGGGAGCATCTTCTGGTATTATATAGACCTTAGGCATCGGTAGTTCAGCCTTTCTGGTAAGACGTTCCACTATCTCATAAAGTCCTGATGGATGGGTATTATCTATCTGCTCAGCCTTATACATCCTGAGCACTATCTTGTCCGAGAACCAGAACGCTATCATATTGAACACGAAGGAAAACAACAGCGCTATGGCTATTCCACCTTGGCCGCCTATTACACCTCCAATGATCAATAGAAGCGCGCTTAGGAGCCCTATCATCAGATATGTTTTTAATATATTTTTCATTCCTAATCCTCCACTCATATCACGCTATTGCAGAATATAGGTATTAGAGTAAACAAAGTCAAGCTCGCCTTGACTCGCTTGAAATTCTTTGGGATTTTAAGCCTGTGATATATTTTATAATTACATTATTTTTCTTCAGCACCATAGAGATCGCCTCAAAGCCATTAATGGGGGTCATAGACCCTTTTTTACTGACGTTGATCCGCTTCTCATTAGGATTTTTAACCATCCTCGCCTTTGGCCTTATTTATGGACAACAGAAAGAATTATTAAAATTAACGATAAAGCAGATAGGGATCCTTGCTTTTCTTGGATTCGTAAATGCATTTTTTAGCATGTCCATGCTACAACTTGCTGTTAAAAACACATCTGCGGCTACAGCGGCCGTAGTATTTTGTTCCAACCCTATGTTCGCTCTGTTTTTTTCAATAATATACAAGGATGAAAAGGCTAGCTTTAAGAATTTCGCACCTGTTTTGCTCGGGATACTAGGGACATTTTTTGTGATGAAAGACAAAGGTCTGGTATTGGATTATGGTGTGATATATGCACTGTTAGCCTCTATAGGATTTGGCTTTTATTATGTAACCGGCAAAAAGACAGCTAGTAACATGTCCGTCTTTACAGTTAACACTGTGTCTTTCTTCTTTGGCATACTTGCTCTATTCATTTTTATTCTAGTATCAGGTAGAGGATTTAATGCTGACCTGTTCTCAAACACTGGAATGGTAACAGCCAAACTAAAGCTTTCAACGATACTATATCTTGGGGTATTGGTCAGCGGTGTCGGCTACCTAACATTCTTTAAGACATTAAAAAAATATTCTGCCATGTCATCCTCTTACATCTTCTTGCTGAAACCTACCGTAGCTACGATACTTGCTATCATATTTCTTGGAGAAAGGGTCGGCCTGAACTTTTGGGCTGGTATGCTTATGATAGTCGCTGGTGGGGTATTAGTATTATAC